>JBKOYU010000308.1:0-2126 GCA_046725575.1 Actinomycetota bacterium
GCGCTGCGTACCTGCGCCGCGATCACATCGGGGTGCGTGTACGGAATCATGTGGTTGCCGTCGACGGTAATCAATGTCGTGCCGGGCAATGTTTCGACGAGTCGGCGCGCATGGTCGTCGAGTGCGCCGACGATCACCGACGGCACACGGGTCTCGGACGCGTTGTCGTCGACCCAGCGCATGGTGTCGTCGAACTCCAATTCCTCGGATGCATATGCGGCGAGGTTGCCGGGCGTCATCGTGGTCGACAGCAGCCGTTGCTCGTAGGTCCGGTTAACCGGCTCCGGCTCGAAGGCGTGGCCTGCAGCAGGAATCGCCGAGACGCGTTTGATCAGATTGCCGACGGTGACGTCGATAGGGGTCCGTATCACCGGCAGTTGACTGAATTGGATGTAGTGGGCATTGAAGCGGTCCATGGTCTTCGACCGCAAGCCACCCGCGCCCGGCGCGACGAGGATCATCTTGGCCACGTCCTGTGGATAGCGACGAGCAAGGCCGAGCGTCAGCGTGCCGCCGAACGAATGCCCGACGACGATTGCGGGCGACAGCTTCAACTGGGTGAGCAGTTCGTGGACCGCATCGATCTGTTCCTGGAAGGGCAACCAGCCGCCCCTCGACCAGCCGAAGCCGGGCCGGTCAATGGCGATTACGCACCGGCCCTGCAGTTGCCGGACGACAGGCTCAAAATCAAGATGCGTGCCGGGCAAGCCGTGGATCATCACGACCGGCAAGCCCTGCCCGGGCTGTTCGAAGTAGTGAATCTCCTTGCCGTGCAATGTGATGTACTTGCCGTCGGCGGCAGGCATGGGCGGCAGCTTCGCCACGGTGAGGTTGGCCGCCGTGAGCATGACGAGCAGTACCACCAGCGACCAGATGCAAACTCGCATAATTCGTCGCAGTTTTGTGCGAGTTTGCGTTCCCCAGCTTGCGCGTGGGCCCAGCTCGGCCATGAACGTTACTTGCCAATTGCGCTGAGACCCTCGGCGATCAGCGGGCCCACCGCCTGGTCCACCGCGTCGGTGTCTTTGGCGACGCCGCCGCCCATGCGGGCCCGAAATGCGATGCCCGCCGCGATGATCGCCACCTTGAAGTAGCCCAGTGCCATATAGAAGTCCCAGTTATCCAGCGACTGTCCAGCCGCCTGCGAATAGCGATTCGCGAGTTCATCAACCTCCGGCATGAGCGGTGACGCCCAGGCCGAGGCCGCATGGATGATATTGAACATCGGGTGGCGGTACACGCACATCAACGCGGCGTCGCTGAGCGGATCCCCGAGCGTCGACATCTCCCAGTCCAGTACGGCCACAACCTTGGTGGCGTCCTGCGAGTCAAGAATCGTGTTGTCGATGCGGTAGTCGCCGTGCACGATCGAGCTGCGGCTCTGCGGCGGAATCGCTTCTGCCAGAGCCGAATGCAGCCGCTTAACATCCTCGTCGCACGGATCGTCTTCGCGCCGAACCAATTCCCACTGCCCGCCCCAACGCCGCACCTGCCGCTCGAGATAACCGCTGGGCTTGCCGAAATCGCCGAGCCCGACCGCCTCCGGGTCGACGGCGTGTAGGTCTGCCAGCACCCGAATCAGCGCATCGACGCAGTCACTGATGACGGCCTTGTCCCCGAGCTTCTCGAGCTCGTCGTCGTAGCGCACGACAACCCCCGGCACGTGCTCCACCATCTGGAACGGCGCACCCAGCACGGAGTCGTCGTTGCGCATCGTTACAGCGCGCGCCACCGGCACCGGGGTGTCCTGCAGCGCGGCCACCACCTTGTACTCGCGCGCCATGTCGTGCGCCGACGGCGTCAGGCCGTGCAGCGGCGGCCGGCGCAGCACCCACTTGGACGCGTCGTCGAAGACCAGGAACGTCAGGTTGGACCGGCCACCGGAAATCAGCTCGGCCCGCAGTTCACCGGTACGCGCAATGCCGACGGACTGCAGGTGGCGATCCAGGGCGTCGAGGTCGAGCCCTTCGAGCGAAGTGGTCATCGGACTTGTCTACCATCGCCGCTTTCTGCTCTTCGCGCGAGCGCTCATCGCTGATTTCGCGGGAGCAGGTCCCATACGTGCTCGGTGCCGTTGACGGCGGCCACGTACAGGTTGCCCTCGCGTGAGGACAGCAGCCGGGTGA
>JBKOYU010000920.1:0-4586 GCA_046725575.1 Actinomycetota bacterium
GCGACACCCCACCCCTCACAACGGGTGGAACGCCGAACCCGGCGAACCGTTCGTCCGTGCCGGCGGGCAGGATGGGATTTTCGACGACGGCTGTGGCGGCATCTCGAGGAGTACTTAACTTGGTCATGCCGCAATGCTCGACCCGGGCGCTCGGTCCGCGCATGGGGCACTTGCCTCAACTTTCTGGCCTTCTCGTCGGTCGCGTCTTGGCGGACGCCCGACACCTATGAGGTTCTCGGCGTTATGTGGCAGTGGCCCGCCAACAGCCCGTAACAGCCGCCCCTCAAAGACCGATCCAGCACCCGCTACGCGTGAATCGGGAAGCGAACCCGGTTCGTCGCGAGCTGGCTGCGCACACGACGAAGATCCGCGTTGCGGTCGGCGTGGGCGACGTAATTTTCCGGCAAGGGCGCGATGAACATGGCGGCCCATGCCCGCCCCAGCCGGGATGTCGAAGGTGAAGTGCGAGTGCGGATCTTTTCGCGCGACGGTATCGCCGACGGGCTCGCCCTCGAATCGGGTTCGAATGGCTTCGATTTCACAGCTGACTCGGTGGGCGTCGGCGTCCGATTCGTCGAACACCCACGCAATCAGGGGCGGGAAGTTCATCGGCGGATCGGCACTTCGGTTGGCGCTGGCTGCTCCGGCTGGCTCGAGCCCGGTTGGCGAATCTTTTCCTTGCATACTCCGCCAAATACAGGGATGTGTAGTCCACCGATCCGGATACAGCGGTCGAAGGAGATGTCCGGGCCGATGCTTGGCTCGGCGCCGGCGACCGCCACCGTGTTCGAACCGACCGCGAGCCCGAGCGCCAGGATGGCGCCGATCAATCCGCGGGCCACGCGCGCGCCTACGGTGGCGAGCGTCTTCGTGGTGATCTCGTTCCCTCGAAACAGCGAAGGGTTTGTGCGTGGTGCTCCCATGGATGGCTCCTCTCAGTAGGGGTCTCACGAACTAAGACGCCCGAATCAAGCGTCGAGACCACGATCGTCGGCCGGTGTTGAGGATTGGTTGAAAAGTTGTTGCGTCGCGCCTGTCTGCCCGCGCGGCGATGGCGGACTAGCAGGTGCGGGATGACAGGAGCGCGCTGGCGTCGTCACAGGCCACGTCAACATATGCCTTGGCCGCAACGGATTTCAGCCCGAGAAAGTGGCACGAGATCGTCTTGGCGGGAGCTTGTGCTGAGCTGGGGCGCCTTTAGCGAGTGGTCATGGTTGAACGGCGGTGGCGGAGCTGACGCTGTGGGCCTCGCTCACGATGGTGTCGAGGAACGCTGACGGAACCGCCGGCCATGTCGGGCCCCACCGGCCGGTGTGTAGGTCCTCGCGCAACTCGACCAGTAGTGCCACTACCCGTGGTCCGCCGTCGAGCAGGTAGCGGATCATTCCGTGCTCGGCGCATTGTGCGGCGATGTCTGCCAGTGTCTGTTTCGCTTCGTCCGTTCGCCCGGCCGCGCTCAGGCAGGCCACGAGCAGACGGTTGGCCCGCAGGAGCGCGCGAGGACGTCCCTGTTGTCCTATTCTGTGTACCCACGTTTGGGCGCGGTCGCAGGCGATGTCCGGTTGATTGCCAAGCAGCCCAAGGATTTCGGTCTCATCGCGCAGCTGGGCGGTCATCTCGCCCAGTCCCCCGTCGGGCAGTGCGTCTTCCTCCTCAACCTGCTCCCGCGAGTCGGCGGCCGGCAGGTCCAGCCGCATCCGCTCATTGTCGAGATGTGCACGCAAGCGGGGCAGGCCGAAGGTGGCCGCGACGCGGGCACCGTCGTCTAGACGTGCGGCCGCGGCATCGCGGTCGCCGCGCAGCGCCTTGATGTGCGCACCGATGACGTAGCCGGCGATCATGAACTCGACGATGCCGCCCTCTTCTCCCAGCTGGTAGCTCTCATCGAGGAGCCTTTCGGCCTCGCTCAACTCGCCGCGCTCGTACAACAACTCCCCTAGGAGCGCGCCGGCCAGCCGCGCGGCATGCGAATGGGTACCTCCCGCCTGTTTCGCCACCCGCAGCGCCTCGCGGAAGCGCCGCTCGGCTTCGGCGACGTCAAGCTCCTCGTTCGCTGCGATGCCGGCAAAGCAGTGCCCGTACACCAGGGTGAACGGACCACTCGCTCGTTGGTGGTAGGGGTACCCCCATTCGAGCCACCTGCGGGCGGCGTCGAAATCGAACCGGCAGATGTCAAGGTACGACGCGACAAGCGCCGCCGAGGCGACCACATCGGGCGGCAACGTATCCGGTCTCGCGAGGCATTCATACACCAGCTCGTCGACGCCAGCGGTGCGGTCGGCGTAACATTCCACGACCGCGCGGATGACGTCAGCCTCTATCCGCATGTCTTGAAGCACGGCCGCCGGTAGTGAGCGCTTTTCGGCGGCGGATTCGAACGCGTCCAGCGCGGTATGCGTGGCTGCGGGCCGCTGCAGCAGGACATTGGCCCACGCGATCGTGAGTTGCAGGCGTGGACTGAGCGCCACGATGTGCGGCGGCAACTTGGACACCAGCGCCAGCAACGTCGACATCTCCGCGTGTTGGGTCAGCTGGAAGCCGTGCAGCTCCATCAGTTCGATCGCGCGCTCCTCTTCGTCGGCCGCTATCGCATGGACGACCGCCTCCCGCAGCAGGTTGTGATCGGCGAACCAGCGCGATGCGATCGCATGCAGCTTGCCAAGGCGTTCCGGTTGGTGCCGCGCGAGCCGGCGCTGCAGAAACTCGGCGAACAGATGGTGGTAGCGGAACCACTCGCGTTCGTCGTCTAGTCGACGTAGGAACAGGTCTCGATCCTCGGCCTCCTCAAGCAACGCTTGCCCGTCTTGTATGCCCGCCAACGCCGACGCGAGATCACCGCTGATCCGCTCGGTGAGCGAGGTGGCCATCAGAAAATCCGCCATCTCCGGCTCAAGCATCTCGAGCACGTTCTCGGCCAGGTACTCCCCGATTGCGTGATGACGACCCGACATGCGGCTGATCAATGTGGCTGGGTCGTTGCAGTCACGCAGGGACAGCGACGCCAGCTGCAGCGCCGCGACCCATCCGTCGGTGGTCTGCTCGAGGTGGGCTACATCCGCATCGTCCAAGGGCAGCCCGCCCAGGTCGACGAGAAAGGCCCGCGACTCGGAGATGTCGAAACGCAGTGCGGTGGCGTCGATTTCGATCAATTCGTCGCGCACCCGCATTCGGCTCATCGGCAATCCAGCTCGAGTGCGACTGGTTACCACGATTTGGAGATGGTGGCTGCTGTGGTCGAGCAGGTACGCCAGCGCCTCGATCGTCGCGGCGTCAGTGATCCGGTGCCAGTCGTCGATGATTACGGCGATCCGTGTGCCGCTCTCGTCAATCTCGTTGATGAGCGAGGTGAGCACGTAGCGCTCCGCCTCTTCGCCGCGTTCCTCTAGCGCCTGCCGCAGCTCCGCCGCGAGCGTGGGCTGCACGCTGCGAACGGACTCGATCAGGTGCGCAAGGAACCACACGACGTTGTTGTCGTCCGCATCGATCGTGAGCCACGCGACGCTGACGCCCTCCTCGGCGAGGAGCCCGCGCCACTGCGCGGCCAGTGTGGTCTTACCGAACCCCGCGGGCCCGTGGATCACGATCAGCCGCCGGCCCCCACGGGCGCGCAACATCTCGATCAGGCGAGAGCGCACCACCAGCGAGCGGGCCGGGGTAGGCGGACGGTACTTGGTCAAGGCGCTGGGCGGCACGGCGCGTATCGCCATGTCGCCGAGTGCATCACCGGCGATCAGCAGTGCCGGGTCCTGTTGAAGGATTGCGGTCTCCAGGTCGCGCAGCGCTGGACCCGGGTCCACGCCGAGTTCGTCGGCCAGCTGACCGCGCACCGACGAACTGACGGCGAGCGCATCGGCCTGCCGACCCGAGCGGTACAGCGCCAGCATCAGCTGACAGTGCAGCCGTTCCCGGAACGGATGCTCGACGACCAAACGCTCGAGCTCGGCGATCACCGCGTGATGCTTGCCGAGCGCGAGATCGGCGTCGATGCGATGGTCCAGCGCGACCAGCCGCAACTCCTCCAGGCGCGCCACCTCGGTGCTCGCGAATTCCGGCGGGCCCAGGTCCTCGAGCACCGGTCCGCGCCACAGGCTCAGCGCCTCGGCGAGCAGTCGCGCGGCGCGCTCCGGCTCACCCAGACCCAGCGCCTGCTGCCCGAGTCCGAGCAGGTGCTCGAACTGCATTGCATCCACCTGATCGGGACGAACAAACAGACCGTATCCGGCCTGCCGAGTGATGAGCACGTCCTGCGCACCGATGCCGGCCAGCCGGCGCCGCAGATGCGAGACATGGGTGCGCAGGGTGACGTCCGCGCCGGCGGGCGGCTCGCCCTGCCACAGTGCATCGGCGATCCGGCCCGCCGGTAAGCAGCGGTTCAGATTGAGCAACAACATCGCAAGCAACTCCCGCTGCTTGCGGCCACCAAGCTCAAGCCGCTGCCCCCCATCGACCCCGACGGTGAGCGGACCCAGGATCCCAAACCACGGCTTCCCCGTCGCGGCAGGCCCTCCGCCGAGTTCCACCAGGTCAGCGTATCCGCGCCGATACCACCGTGCGATCGGAAACGATGCGGCGCGCAAAATCCGGGG
>JBKOYU010001138.1:0-8554 GCA_046725575.1 Actinomycetota bacterium
CTGCGCACGCGGCTGGAGGACACCCCGATTTTCCGTGAGCTAGCGGAGAAAGGCGAGAAGGAGGAGGAGACCACGACCGAGTTCAAGGACCTGTTCGCCGGTTACTGGCGGCCGATCCTGCAGCTGGGTGGCTTGGTCGTCGCGCTGAACGTGGTGAACTACACTCTGCTCAGCTACATGCCGACCTACCTGGAGGGCGAGATCGGCCTGACGGCCGACGCGTCGCTGGTCGTCCCGCTCATCGGCATGCTCGCGATGATGGTGCTCCTGCCGTTCGCCGGCCGGCTGTCGGATCGGATCGGGCGCAAGCCGCTGTGGTGGTTCTCGCTGGCCGGCCTCTTCGTCGCCGGCGTACCGATGTTCCTGCTGATGGGCACGAACCTGGCCGGCGCGGTGATCGGGTTCGCCGTCCTGGGTCTGCTGTACGTGCCCCAGCTTGCGACGATCTCGGCGACCTTCCCGGCGATGTTCCCCACCCATGTGCGGTATGCCGGTTTCGCGATCGCGTACAACGTGTCCACCTCGCTCTTCGGTGGCACCGCGCCCGCGGTCAACGAATGGCTCATCGGCAAGACGGGCGACGGCCTCGTTCCGGCGTACTACATGATGGCCGCCTGTCTGATCGGCGCGATCGCGCTGGTCAAGGTCCCCGAGACCACCCGGTGCCCGATCAATGGCCGCGCCGTCCCAGGTACCCCGGGCGCCCCGCCGCCCGTGGCCTACGGCCTCCATCCCGCCCCCGCCTGAGCGCCGGGCGGCACGTAATCGTGTGAGTGGCCAGTTATTGCACACGTTTTGCAGAATCGCGTGGCATAACTGGCCACTCGACGGCTCGCCAAACCTGGCGTCTCGCGCGTGGGCGTCGTCAGGTAACGACGGCGCCCACGGCGTCGGCCCATAGACCGGCCGCCTCGTCGACCTCGTCGGCGGTCACGACGAGTGCGGGGATGAAGCGCACCACCTGACTCCACGCCCCGCACGTCAGCAGCAGCAGCCCGCGCTGGGCAGCCTCCCGCTGAACGGCGGCGGCCGTCGTCGGGTCGGGTTTGCCGTCGGCGTCACGAAACTCATTCCCGATCATCAGACCGAGGCCGCGCACGTCGGTGATCTGCTCGTGCTTGTCGGCAACGGTCTGCAGTGCCTGCTTCAGCTGGGCGCCGCGCTCGGCCGAATTCTCGACCAGGTGCTCGTCCTGGATCACGTCAAGTGTGGCAATGGCGGCGGCGCAGGCCACCGCGTTCGCGCCGTACGTGCCGCCCTGTGAGCCCGGCCAGGCCTTCTCCATCAGCGCCGACGACGCCGCGATTCCGGACAGCGGGAAGCCCGACGCCAGCCCCTTCGCCGTGACCACGATGTCGGGCCGGGCGTTGAAATGGTCACCGCCCCAGAACTTTCCGGTCCGGCCGAACCCGGTCTGGACCTCGTCGAGCACCAACAGGATCCCGTATGCGTCGGCGCGCTCACGCAGCCCGGCGAGGAATCGCTCATTCGCCGGCACGTACCCGCCCTCGCCCAGCACCGGCTCGACGAAGAACGCGGCCGTGTCGGCCGGCGCGCTCAAGGTCTGCAGCACGTAGTCGAGCTGGGCGAGCGCGAAATCGGTGGCCTGTTCGACCGGCCAGCCGAAGTGGCCGGGGTCGGGGAACGGCGAGACATGCACGCCACCCATCAGCGGGCTGAATCCGGACCGGAACTTGGTGCCGGAGGTGGTCATCGACGCCGCGCCCAGCGTCCTGCCGTGGAAACCGCCATGGAAGACAATGACATTCGGGCGGCCCGTCGCCTGGCGGCTGAGCCGCAGCGCCGCCTCGATCGCCTCGCTGCCGGAGTTCGCGAAGAACATCCTGTCCAGGCCAGCGGGGAGCACCTCGCCGAGTCGCTCCACCAGAGTGAGCAGGGGTCGGTGCATCACGGTGGTGTACTGCGCGTGGATCAGCGTCGCCACCTGCCTCTGCGCCGCTTCGACCACCCGAGGGTGGCAGTGCCCGGTGCTCGTCACACCAATGCCGGCGGTGAAGTCCAGGTATCTGCGGCCCTCTTCGTCGTAGAGCAGAACTCCCTCTCCACGAGCAGCGAGCACGCCGGTTGCCTGCTTGAGGATCTGCGAGAGTTCGGCCACGACTTTCCCCTTGCCTATGGATGGGTAGATTGTCAACAATCAGAGTATCGGACGTGCAGCGCGTGGTGGAAGGGGTTACGGATGAGCGAGCAGGAGGCCCAGGTGGTCAAAGCCGTCGAAAAGCGGCTGTTCATCGACGGCACGTGGGTCGACGCGGCCGACGGCGGGACCTTCGACGTTATCGACCCGGCTACCGGAGCGACGCTGTGCTCGGTGGCCGACGCCACGCCCGCGGACGGTAGGGCAGCGCTCGATGCCGCCGTCGCCGCGCAGCCCGCATTCTCCGCGACCTCGCCGCGCGAGCGCGCCGACATGCTCACCCGAGCGTTCGAGCTCCTGCATGAGCGGATCGACGACCTGGCCCTGCTCATGACGCTGGAAATGGGCAAGCCGCTCGCCGAAGCCCGCGGTGAGATCGCTTACGCCGCAGAGTTTTTCCGCCACTTCGCGGGCGAGGCGGTACGGATTGAGGGCGGCTACCAGACCGCGCCGGCCGGCGGCGCGCGCTTCATGATCACCCGCCAGCCCGTCGGGCCGTGCCTGTTGATCACGCCGTGGAACTTCCCGATGGCGATGGGCACTCGCAAACTCGGCCCCGCGATCGCGGCCGGCTGCACGAGTGTCGTCAAACCTGCCCACCAGACGCCGCTGTCGATGCTCGCGCTGATGGACATCCTTGCCGAGGCGGGCGTGCCCGCGGGCGTCGTCAACTGCGTCACCACGATGGATGCGGGCCGGGTGATGGAGCCGCTGATCCGGTCCGGTCTCGCGCGCAAGCTGTCCTTCACCGGCTCGACCCGGACCGGCCGACTGCTGCTGGAGCAGTGCGCGGAGAAGATCCTGCGGACCTCGTTAGAGCTCGGCGGCAATGCGCCGTTGATCGTGTTCGAGGACGCTGACCTGGACGAAGCTGTCGCCGGTGCGATCGCGGCCAAGATGCGCAACATGGGCGAGGCCTGCACCGCGGCCAACCGGGTGTATGTGCACTCGTCGGTGATCGATGAATTCGGTCGTCGCCTGGCCGAGAGGATGGCGGCGATGTCGGTCGGCCGCGGGACCGAGGAAGGGGTCCAGGTTGGACCGCTGATCGACGAGGCCGCACTGCAGAAGGTGGAATCCCTTGTCGCCGATGCGGTTGGCCGCGGTGCCACCGTGCTGACCGGGGGATCGGCGTCCCCGGGCGGTGGCTACTTCTACCCGCCGACGGTGCTCACTGGCGTACCCCGGGACGCGGCGATGGCCGATCAAGAGATCTTCGGGCCCGTCGCTCCGCTCACCCCGTTCGACAGCGAAGCCGAGGTGATCGCGGCGGCCAACGACACCGAATACGGTTTGGTCTCTTACGTTTTCACCAACGACCTGCGCCGCGCACTCCGCGTCGCCGAGGCCCTCGAGACCGGCATGGTCGGACTCAACCAGGGCGTCGTCTCCAACCCCGCCGCCCCATTTGGGGGCGTCAAACAATCCGGTCTCGGTCGCGAAGGCGGCACCGTCGGCATCGACGAGTTCCTGGAGACCAAATACGTTGGGATCGCGATGAATTAAGCGCAGTCCGTGGCGTCGTCGGCGATCAATCGGCGGATGGCGTCATCCATGTGTGCGATCAGCAGTTCGTCGGTGAGTTGCCGATCTCCGGACTTGATCGCGGTGGCCACCGCGCGGTGCTCCTCACCGCGGACCTCCGCGACGGAGTAGGACTCGTCGAGCGCGTGAATGCACATCCGCGTCTCGGTGATGAAGGTTCGGTGCATCCGGGTCAAGCGAGGGCTATCCGCCAGCTGCACAAGGCGTTCATGGAACGCGATGTCCAGCTCGCTGACCTCGGCCGGCGTGGTCGCGGCCGCCATCTGTTCGACGATCTCGAGCAGCGTGTCGCCCGCCGCCACGTAGTCGCCCTCGATGATCTTGTGGGCAGCGGCGCGTTCGATCGCCTCGCGCGCCAGGTACATGTCGCGGACGTCGTCGGGCGTCATCTCGATCACGAACAGGCCCCGATGGCGGATCGAGACAAGCAGGCCTTCCTGGGTGAGTCGCTGCATGCCCTCCCGTAGCGGGCCGCGGCTGACCCCGAGTTTGCGGGCCAGCTCGGCCTCGCTGAGTTGTGCGCCTGGCTTGAGCTCGCCATGGCCGATCGCCTGGCGCAGTTTGTCCGCGATGATGCTCGGCGTCGACTGCTGCATCAGCGGTTCGATGTAGCTCGTCATCGCCGGCCTCCGAACAGAGCGCCCAACCCCGGCAGGTCAGGGACCGGCCCGAGGAGCTGCAGGCCCTTCCAGACGGTCACCTGGTTCGCGGTCAGCACCGGCTTGCCGACAGCCGCCTCCAGCTCGGAGATGATCGCCAGCGTGTGCATCGCGGTGTCCGGCACCAGCACGGCCTCCGCGTCCGCATGATCGGCCGCTGCGACCATCGCGATCACCTGCTCCGGCTTCAGGGTGCCGACCTCGGCCGCGGTGATGATCCCGTGACTACCCATCGCGATCACCTCGACGCCGCCGGCTTGGAGAAACCGCACGAAGTGCTGGGCCACGTCGTCGGGGTAGGACGCCGCCACAGCGACTTTGCGCACGCCGAGGTGCCGCGCCGCATCGACGAAGGCGATCGACGTGGACGACGCCGGCACACCTGCCACGGCGGCGACACCCGACGCTTGGTCGCGGGCGCCCTCGGGGCCGAAGACGAAACTGCCGGACGTGCAGGCCCACATCACCGCATCGGGTTTCTCGGCGGCCAGCTGCGCGGCGCCGTCGGCCAGCCGCTCGGCACCGCCGAGGTCGAGCAGGGCGTCCACCCGATGCGCGTCCTCGCCGACGGAGGTAATCACCACCGGAAGCCGGACCGCGCCGCCGACCCGGGTCTCCAGCGCCGGAAAGTCGTCATCCGCGCTGTGACCGGGGTAGAGGAGGCCCACCGTGACCATGTTGTCTCCCTAGCTGATCGGAATCAGGATCGGTAGATTGTTGACAATGATAGCCGCCGCCTCTTATGACGTCCGCCGACTCGCTGGGTCGCTTGAGGCGGAGATTCGCGGGTCGGTCGGCGCCGACGCCCGCAGTCGCGCCCTGTATGCGACGGATGCGTCGAACTACCGCATCGTGCCCGACCTGGTCGTCGTGCCGGCCGATCAGGAGGACCTGGCCACAGCGGTGACGCTGACCGCGACGGCGGGCGCACCGGTGACCCTCCGCGGCGGCGGCACGTCGATGGCAGGCAACGCGATCGGCGGAGTGGTCATCGATGCCTCGCGGCACGTCAACCGGATCCTGGCCATCGACGCCGAAGCCCGGACCGCGGTCGTCGAGCCGGGCGTGGTTCTCACCGACCTCTTGGCCGCGGCCTTGCCGCTCGGACTGGCGTTCGGCGCCGACCCGTCATCGGCGAGTCGGGCGACGCTCGGCGGGATGATCGCCAACAACGCCTGCGGCGCGCACTCCGTTGCCTGGGGCACCACCGCCGACAACGTCCGATCGCTCGACGTGCTGCTGGCCGACGGCACCCGCTGCACGGTCGATTCTATCGGGAACCGCGACGAGCTGGCCCGCAGGCCGGGCCGGGAGGGTGAGCTGCACCGGCAGCTACAGGCCTTCGTCGACCGGCACGAGCTGGTCATCCGCCGGCGGTTCGGGCAGTTCACCCGGCAGATCTCCGGCTACGCGTTGCACCGGCTGCTGCCGGAAAACGGCTATGACGTCGCCGGGTTGCTGTGCGGCAGTGAGGGTGGTTTCGCGACGACGTTGCAGGCGACGGTTGCGCTGACGCCGCTGCCCGCGGCAAAGGTGTTGTGTGTGTTGGGCTTTGGCGACTCGATCACGTCGGCGGAGTGTGCGCCGGTGGTGCTGCGGCACGATCCGCTGACGATGGAGTCGATCAACATCGACTTGGTCGAGCGCCTTCCCGCTGAGGTACATGCCGCCGCGATCGAGGCAGGTCTTCCGGCGGGGCGAGCATGGTTGCTGGTGGAAATGGGCGGTGGGGATCATGCGTCGGCCGTGGTGGCCGCCGAGAAGATGCTCGAGGAGCTGCGCGACTCCGGCTCGCCCGCCACCGCCTCGCTCGTCACCGATCCTGGGGCGCAGCGGGTGTTGTGGCGGTGCCGGACGGACGCAGCCGGGCTGGCGACGCGCAGGGCCGACGGCGCCGAGGCGTGGGGCGGCTGGGAGGACGCCGCCGTTCCGCCTTTGCGCCTGAGCGACTACCTGCGCGGGCTGGACCAGCTGCTGGGCCGGTACGGATTCTCCGGAGCGTCGTACGGGCACTTCGGTGAGGGCTGCATGCACATGCGGATCGATTTCGATCTGCTCAGCCGGCCCGGCCTCGCGACCTACCGCGAATTCGTCGAGCAGGCAACGGATTTGGTGGTCTCACTGGGCGGCTCCGTTTCCGGCGAGCACGGCGACGGGCGCGCGCGCTCGGAACTGCTCGGCCGCATGTACGGCGACGACGGGCTGGGGCTGCTCGCGGAGATGAAGGACATCTGGGATCCGGGCCGGGTGATGAATCCGGGCGTCATCGTCGACCCGCCCCCACTGGACGCCGGGATCCGGCATGACGGCCCGGCCAAGGACCGAAAGCCGCTGACACTCTTCGCCTATGCCGACGACAATCACGACTTCGCGCAGGCGCAGCGCCGGTGCGTCGGAATCGGCAAGTGCCGGCAGAACTCCGGCGGCGTGATGTGCCCGAGCTATCAGGTGACACGCGAGGAGTTGCACTCGACTCGCGGGCGGGCCCACCTGCTGTGGGAGATGCTCCAGGGTGATGTCGTCACCGATGGGTGGCGGTCGACCGAAGTACGGGACGCGCTGGACCTGTGCCTGTCGTGCAAGGGATGCCTGTCGGACTGCCCGGTCAATGTCGACATGGCAACGTACAAGGCCGAATTCACCCACCACCACTACGCCCGGCGGCCCTGGGCGCGGCCCTTGTCGCATTGGTCGATGGGCTGGCTGCCGCTGTCGTCGCGGTTGGCCTCGCGGGCGCCGCGGCTGGTCAACCGGATCGCGCGGCTGCCGCTGACGAAACGCTTGGGCGGTATCGCCCCGGAGCGGGAGATCCCCGTCTTCGCCGAGCAGACCTTCACCGCGTGGTTTGCCAGTCACAGCCCGGCGGAAGGTGCGAAGGGCAAGGTGCTGCTGTGGCCCGACACCTTCACCAATCACCTGGCACCCGAGGTCGGGCGGGCGGCGGTCGAGGTGTTGGAAGCCGCCGGGTATCGGGTCGTGCTGCCGGAAAAGACGGTGTGTTGCGGGCTGACCTGGATCTCGACCGGGCAGCTGACGAGGGCGAAGAAGGTGCTCGCGCGCTCGCTGGCGGTCCTGGAGCCGTCGCTGTCCGCCGGCACGCCGATCGTCGGGCTAGAGCCGAGCTGTACCGCGGCCTTGCGGCACGACGCTCCGGCGCTGCTGCCAGACAATCCGCTTGCCGCCGCGACGGCGTCCGCGACGCATACCTTCGCCGAGTTCCTCAACGAGTCGGGCTGGGAACCGCCGCAGGTCGGGGGAGAGGCGCTGGTGCAGACCCACTGCCACCAGCACGCCGTCGTCGGCTTCGACGCCGACCGCTCGGTGATGGCCGCCGCCGGCATC
Organism: Actinomycetota bacterium; assembly: GCA_046725575.1. Classification (GTDB taxonomy): domain Bacteria; phylum Actinomycetota; class Actinomycetes; order Mycobacteriales; family Mycobacteriaceae; genus Mycobacterium. The sequence continues at coordinate 7,705 of JBKOYU010001138.1, forward strand.
AACGCGACCGTGCCCGACTCCGGATGCTGCGGGCTCGCAGGCAATTTCGGCTTCGAACGCGGCCACTACGAGGTATCGAAGGCTGCCGGAGAACGTGTCCTGCTGCCTGCCGTGCGCAACGCCGCACTTACCACCGCCATCGTCGCCGACGGCTTCAGCTGCCGCACCCAGATCACGCACGGCACCTCTCGCCAACCGGTGCACCTCGCGCAGCTGCTGGCCGATGCGCTGCACCGGGATGTGTGACGGCGTAACCCGGCCGAACGTTCCTTACCGGTCGAAGAATCGGCGAAATTTCGAGCGGTAAGGAACGTTCGGCGTGAGTTTCAGATCCAGTCAACGCAATAAGCGCAGAGCTGTCAGCGCATAGGCGCGGGCCGCCACGAGTAGCTCCTCGATCGCCACCGATTCGTCGGCGCGGTGGGCCTGCGTGGTGGCGGAGCCCGGACCGAGCACGACCGCCGGGACCTCGAGATCACGGGCCACGAATCCGCCGTCACAGGCGGCCGTCCACCCTCCCAACGGCAGTCCGGGTCCGCCCGCGTCAGCCAACGCGGTGTCGGCGGTCCGAGCCAGTTCAGAGTCGGCGGGAGTCTGAAAGGCCGGCATCTCCATCGGCATCACCAGATCGACTGTCAAACCACGGTCGGCCAGCCGCAGGCCGGCCACCCGCTCGCGAAGCTCGTCGAGCACGGCGTCGGTCGACTCGCCGGGCAGCAGCCTGCGATCGGCGACCACCACACATTCCGCCGGCACGATCGAACCGCCGGTGCCGCCGTGGATCTGCCCGACGCTCCAGGTCGCTGGGCCCAGCAGGGAGTGGGGCCGCGTCGCCAACTCGGCGTGCAGC
>JBKOYU010000321.1:0-3166 GCA_046725575.1 Actinomycetota bacterium
CTGCTGGCCGCCGTCGGTGACGTCGCCCATCCACTGTGGCGGGCCCGCGCCGTCGGCCTCGACTGCCGCAACCCTCCTCGCTTTGTGGCCGTGCTATAGTTCCCAAACGGGCTGTTACACAAGGGGTTCCAGCGCCTCAGCAGTCCTGATTTCGGCGGCTGTAGGTTCCCAATTCGCGTGTCAGCTGATGGTCGACCGGCCTGCGGTGATGCACGTTGTCTTATTCGATGTCATCGAACGTTCGTCTCAAACCCGTGTCATCTTTCTCAGAACTTGGCCCTGACCCTTCAACGCCATCAACGGTGCTGCGTTGCGATGCTCCACCAAATAGGCGCGGGTTACGTCACTGTGACAATGCCAAACCAGCGACCCAGCCGGCTGACGTTGGATCGGGCCACGAAAAGCGAAGCGCAGCCTATTCACTGGGCCGACGATCAATGAAAAGTGGTGCGCCACAACTCAACAGCGTCGTGACGGATACTCGTCATTTTCCTTGAAGCCGGTCGCTCTCGCCGCTCGGTCCCCAGAAGGCATCTCGTCCTGGCCTCTCCGGCCGCGGATTCAACTCGAAGCTTGCCTAGCCTTCAATCGGCCTCCGCGGGCACCGGGGTCCCGCGCTTGTCGTCGAGGATCTGTGTATGCGAGAAGGCCCCGCGCTCGTGAGGATTGCGACCGGCGGGGGCCGTGGAATCGGCGCGCGGACCAATGAGCAGATAGCAGGTCATCGGCGCCTTGCCTTTGACCTCGATCATGCCCCGTTGGCGGAGTTCGTAGCGGTGTCGAAGACGTTCGTACGTTCTCTCGGTGACTTGGATCGTGCCGGGCTGGGCGTGAGATTCCATTCGGCTGGCGGTGTTGACTGTGTCCCCCCACAAGTCGTAGCTGAACTTCGCCCGCCCGATGATGCCGGCGACGACGGCGCCGGTGTCGATTCCGATCCGTACCTCGAGCGGCATGCCGGTCTCAGCCGAGCAGCGCCTTACCTCCGGCATCATTGCGAGCGCCGTCGCAGCGATCGCTTCGGCGTGATCATCCCGTGGGAGCGGAATGCCGGCGGCGACCATATAGGCGTCGCCGATCGTCTTGATCTTCTCGACTCCGTGCTCGGCGGCGACCGCGTCCCAGCGCGCGAACAAATGGTCGAGCAACGACACCAACTCCGCCGCGGAGAGTCGCTCCGTGAGCGGCGTGAACCCGACGATGTCCGCGAAAAGCACGGTGACGCCGGGACAGTCGTCGGCGATGATTCCCTCCCGTTCCTTGAGGAGCGCCGCCACAGGCTGGGGTAGGACGTTTAGAAGTAGGCGCTCGGACTTCGCCTGCTCAAGCTCGAGTGCGTGGTGCTCGCTGGCGAGTTCTGCCAGCGCTCGCTCCCGTGCCTGCACGAAGTACTGGAGCACCGCGTACGCGGTCGTCGCAACGCCGAGAATGTTGAGCACGAAGAACGTGACTACGACGCCGTGGGGAATATCGGGCGCGCCAGTGGCGAGGGCGGGATCGATCGCCCCGGAGATCGCGACGAGGCCGACGAAGGCGACGAACCAGGGGACGGACTGACGCGCGCCCACGAACAGAAGCGCTCCAAGCGGCGATGTGATCGCCCACAGGATCACCGCTGAGGACGCCTCGAATCCACCCAGGCTGCACTGCAACGCGAACGGCAGCAACAGACTCATGCACAGCTGGCTCCTGCGGAACAACAGGTAGTGGTGGGTTCGCGCGAACGTATAGATGCTGGCTGCCGAGGCGACCTGATAGCCAAGTGGTATCGCGGCCGACACCCAGAGCCCGAGCGAGGCATACGTCACAACCCAGACGAGCGAGAGGCTGGCCATCAACGTCGAGGACAGGACCAGCACCGCCTTGCGAACCCGAAGCTCACCCGAGTCCGACTCCAGCGCGCCGACGCGCACCAGCCGGTGCAACCAGCGTGGACGCCGCTCCCTCGCCCATTGAAGCCGTAGCTTCATCACGCGAGCGTACGTCCCCACCTCGTCGACAGTCGGCTTCATTTCAGCTAATGGCGCCCGGCGACTACACCTGGCAGGGCCAGCAGGGCGCCCACGACGAAGACGCCGGTCGCCAGGTAGATCGGGCCGAGGTGGGCAAGGGTGTCGAAATGGTTGGGGTAGTGCGCTGGCAGTGCCACCGCGAGGGCGATGACAGGCGCGGCCACGGCGGTCACCCAGGCCCACAGCAGGCCACGCCGCACCCCGTACCACGACAGCGCGGCTACCGCGATCCCGGTGGCGGCGATGAACCCGGATACCGCGATGTGCAGGTGCGAGACGTACTCGACCAGCGAGGGGCTGAAGGCCTCGATGTCGTTGCGGCTGACACTGACTTCGTGGTGCCCGATCCCGAGCTCCAGGAACGCATCGGTGAAGTTTTGGATGAAGAAAACGATGCCGTAGCCGACAAACGCGACGCCGCCGATCGTCATCAGTACCGAGCCGATGCGCAACCGCGCAGCCGTGGCGTCGGATGAGCCGGATGATGTGAGAGTTGTATTGGCAGTGGACATTTCGTACTCCTCTACTGGGCAGGGCAATGGTGGAAGGAAATCATGTAGACGCTGTGGCCTCGACCACGGTGTGGTCCCGGTACGGCACCACACCCGGATGTGACTGGGCGCTGTGCACGCGGGCTGGGCGTGTTGCTAATGGACGGATTCCTGTGCCGACACGAAGAAACCCGTCAGGTGCAGGCTGTTATTTGGATTTCTAAAGGCAGGGGTGCTGCACGTGATCAAACTGTGCTGCTTTGTGACGCCACCGCCGGCGTTCCGACTCCCTCCACAGGGGTGGTCTCGATGCCGTTCCGGCTGATGCTGACCTCGTGGGGCCGGCAGGCGTTCTTGGCATCACCTCCTCGCTTCGGCTAAACTATTCAAGCAACAAGTTGAACAGTAACATCGCTAGGTATACTGGTCAATTAATTACTTGAATAGTTTGGGCCGGAGGTCCCCGTATGTCCGACCATGTGGCCAAGATGGCCCTGTTCGATGGGCTCGTGACAGCAGCCAAGGCGCTGTCGAGCGGGCGGCGCGCAGAGATCATCGATGTGCTGGCCCAGGGCCCGCGTCCGGTCGAGCAGATCGCCGCCGAGGTCGAACAGAGTGTGGCCAACACATCGCGGCATCTGCAGGTGTTGCTGCGAGCCGGGC
>JBKOYU010001091.1:0-3145 GCA_046725575.1 Actinomycetota bacterium
CGAACGTACTGTGCACCCTCCTGTATACCTCGGAGCTGATCGCGGCCAACCCGATGCCGTTGGTCGGGCGGCCCAAGCTCGCCAAGACGCTACCGAAGGCACTACCCACCGATTCGGTGGCCGCACTGCTGGCCACTCTTAACGCCGACCCGGAGCCGCGCAGACGCAGCGACTGGATCGAGCGTGACCGCGCCCTCATTCTCACCGCGCTGCTCGCCGGCCTGCGCGCCGACGAACTGTTGCGCGCCAACCTCGGTGACCTCCGCCGCACCGACGACGGCGCCGTCATCCACGTCCGCGGGAAAGGCGGCAAGCACCGCCGCGTCCCGATCGAACCGCCGTTGGTGGAGGTCCTCGCGCACTATCTCGACAGCCGGGCGACCCGATTCCCCGCCACAGCCCGACAGCGCTCCCCCGGCAAGGGATTGGCCGCCTGGCCGCCGGCGGCGCCGTTGTTCGTGGGTGCCGACGGTGAGCGGATCTCCCGCGGCACCCTGCAATACCGGATGCTGCGCGCTTTTCGCCACGCCGGCATCGACGCCGACCGCGCCCGTGGCGCACTCGTCCACGGGTTGCGCCACACGTTCGCCACCGAACTCGCCAACTCCGATGTCACGTCTACACATTGATGAAACTGCTCGGCCACGAGTCCATGGTGACCTCCCAGCGCTACGTCACCGCCGCCGGCACCGAAACCCTCACTGCGGCAGCCCAAAACAAGCTATACGACCTCTTAATAGAGAATCGCTCAGTCGAATAGGTGCGACGTCTGGGCGCGCGTCCCTACCCGTAGGCCTATCGATAGTACGTAATTATGTCAGGTTGAGGTCCAGCGGATGCGCGAATGGACCACCGCTGCAATCGCATTGATTGTACTACCCGTTTCCTCTATCTGCGGGCATTGTGGGCCGGAGCAAACGCGTCGACCTTGCGGCACTCCTCTGAGGGCGATTTGAGCCAGCCCCGCACGCCTGGCTACAGGACCGACTGATTTCGACACTGGCGTAGCAGCACCGCCGGCCAAATCCATCCCGTACCAGCACCGTTTCGTCGCGGACTCCCCGATCGCAGGAGGCCGATACGTCACCGTGACGTTTCTAGCGGGTGCAGTTGAGCCCAATCATGCTGACCGCCAACAGCTTCGACGGTCAAGGATAATCGAGATTACCGGTACGCGCTTCACGTGGTCGAGAGCGTCCCGGTAGGTGCGCTGGCGCATCGCGGCGCGCGCCATCTCCGAAGGCTCTCAACTACTTAACTATCTCACTATCTCTGGACCGGCGCGAACTGTGCTCGGACTTTGAAGTAGAACCAAGCGCTGTACTGGTAGCCTCCACGGATCAACCCGTCCAGCGAGTTGTACCCGATGAGCGCGCCGGTACTTGTCAGGAAATCGTTCGAGATTTCGGCACCGTCTCCCGCTCCCGGCGCGGCGTAGCGAAAGTGGTTGTTGCAGAGTTGCGCTGACCCTGGCACGTAGGCCAAGTTGAACGGCTCATCTGCGGTGAAGTGGACGCTGTCCCATATTTCAGGCGGTTCCGCATTCGAGGATACAATGACGGCGGTACTAGCTATCCTCTGACCGGTGCATGTCGGTAGGTTGACCGAGATTCGACTATCTCATGCGTCGCATCGAGAAGAGTTTCCGCATGTCCAAGCACGTCCTGCAGGCCCGACCGAGGTTCGGATTATGCCGATGATGTCCGCGTCGGTGCTGGTCAGCAGTGTGGGATCGGTTGTGGTGTCGGCATATTCATAGATACGGCTACCGGTTTGCCACCCAGCAGGTCAGCACCGTTCGGCGGGCGTTGCCGTGCGGCGACTACGGGCTCGTCCTTAACGGGCAGCTGGTCGCGTCGGTGGAACGCAAGTCCCTCGTCGACCTGGTTGCCAGCCTCACCGGCGGCAAGCTCCGTTATCAGGTCGCCGATCTGGCCACGCTCCCGCGTGCGGCGATCGTGGTCGAGGACCGGTACTCGCAGGTGTTCAAGCTCGACCATGTGCGTCCCGCGATGGTTGCCGACGGCCTGGCCGAGCTGCAGATCCGCTGGCCCAACGTGCCGGTCGTGTTCTGCGAGACCCGCCAACTCGCCGAGGAATGGACCTATCGATTCCTCGCCGCCGCACACGCCTGGGCGATCACCGAACACGCTGCTCTGCAACGCATCTCGCCAACCAACATCGACATCACCGAGCTCGACCGGGCACCCCCGCACCGCAACCGAGCACCGCCGAGGTCCGCGCCTGGGCCCGTGCCGCCGGCCTAGCCGTGCCCGACCGCGGCAGACTCCGCCCCGAGATCTGGCAGGCCTGGCACGACGCCCACCTCCCGAACTGACCTCCTCGCAGCCCCGTTCCCCGGGACAGTCGCAACCGAGTACTGCGCTCGCGACCAGATCGGGGAAGCACACCGATCACACGAAACAAGGTGTGCATCAAACCCGGGATGCTTCACTTGCGCAGGGTCAGGTCGCGCCAATCGAAACGCTGAACAGGCCACACCGACGTGTCCTGTTCGTTCCAGTTGGGGTTGCTCTGGTCACGGAACGCCAGCCAGGTCGGCAGGATGCGCCGCCGGCCGGCGTAGGTTCCGGTCTCGTGCACGCGGGTGATCATGAAGCCCAGGCTTCGAGAGTGAACGGCGGCAGATCTCCGAATCCCTGCACGACGGACCGCTGCAATTGGTCTTGGCCACACGGTTCGACATCAGTGAAGCGGCGAAAGCTTCGCAGGATGTGCGATTGCACCGTGCCTTGAGCAGCCTGCGTCAAGTAATCAACCGCATGCGGGAGGCGACGTTTCTCCTACATCCGGAGGTGTTGGATCAGGTTGGACTCGCCGAGGCGGCCCAGAAACTGGCGTCGATCACCGAAAGCCGCTCCGGCATTGACATCTCGACGGTGGTTGAATATCCGGTCAAGAACTCGATTGATGAGATGGTGTTCGCGGCGATGCGTGAGCTCGTCTCCAACGTGGAGCGGCATCCCCGGGCTACCCATGCTCGGGTTGAACTGCGCGTTGTCGACGACACGTGCCGACTCGACGTCGTCGATGATGGCGTGGGGAGCTCGGCGGACGCGCTCACGCACCGATTGGCCGAGGGGCACATCGGCATTGCGTCGCACCGAACACGCATCGAAGCAGC
>JBKOYU010001011.1:0-2140 GCA_046725575.1 Actinomycetota bacterium
ACGGCGGTTGCCGACGTCTCGAAGAACGCGAGATGCCCCAGCAACTGCTGGAACGTAGTAGGTCCGTCGATCGCGGAAGCCACGGTCTTGGCCGAGACCCGTTGTCCGGTATCGAGTTCGACACACGTCACGCCGCGCCTAACGGTGAGGATTTGAACCGCGCGCCTGCCGAGCAACAATTCCCGCCTGCCTTCTCCAGCCCGCAGACGACGGCCGCAACCAGCCTGTCAAAGCCGCCCAGGCAGCAGTAAGCGCCGTCCTCGATGTAGTTCGCCATGATCGCCGCCCATACCACGAACGATGCCTGCGAAGGTGGCGACGCGGTCTACGTCCACAACGAGGAATACGCGTCCTTCAAACGCGGATCGCTCAGCTCCTGTCGATGACGTCTTGCAACGTCGCGTTGCGGGAGCGGAACAATGTCGCCGAGCGCCGCGGCATTTGCACCAGATCCAGCTTCCGGAACCGCAGTGGAAACTAAAGGATTTCGCCGTTGATTCGCGCGCACAGCTCAATCAACCTGCGATGCCCACGCGCTTCGCGCGGGAAGTCACGGCTGCGGTGTCGATCGGCAACCACAGCGCAAGTACGACTGGGCCGTTGTTCGTCAACGGATCTCGTGGCCGCACGCCGCAACATGCCCTGGTGGACGGGCACGACCAGTGGCACGACTGCCGACATTTTGGCAGCAATTGCGCCGCAGATGCATTCAGACGGCATTCGCCAGCTCCGGCCCCTCCTCTGACAGGGCCTGGCGAAGCGTGTCGAGTAGCCGGCCGCGCGTCGGACCGATGCTTCCGATCGGGACGGCCAGGCGTGCGCTTATCTCGGCATAGGAAGGAGGCGGGTCGGCGAAGAGCATTGTGAGCAGCTGACGATGTGACTCGGAGAGTTCCTTGAGGGCACTGTGCAGCATCCGTCGTCGGTCCGCGCGCACGAGCGATCGGTCGAAATCCACGATGTGGACGGGCTCGTCGGTTCCGGCGAAGTCTGCCACGACCCGCTCGCGACTACGCGCGCGGGCTCGGGCCAGGCACTCTCTCCGCAGCGTCGTCACAAGCCAGCCCTGCACCGCGCCACCGTCCTTCAGCGAGCCGATGTGCTCGACGAGTTTGAGCCAGGCCGATGCCCTCGCATCGGCAGCCTCCGCTTCGCCTAGCCGGTAGGTCGAGCTGACATGACGCAGCAGCGGCTCAAACTGGTCGATGAGCCGCCGCCAGGCAAGCTCATCCCCTGTGGCGGCACGCTCCACGAGTTCCGCAGTGTTTTGTTCGGTCATCGCCGGTTTCCCAACGTGAGAGAGTTAGCGGCAAGCGCTGAGCCAGCCGCACCGGCGCAAGGGCGAACAAGGCCCGAATCGAGCCGTAGGCGCGCCGACCAGTTCGGCTCTGCCGCAACCGAAGCCAGTCGAAGCGATGTCCCGCGTATCATCATGATCTCTCCTGTGTCTGCTTTGACGGCCAATCATGCCGACGCAACAATCTTCGGAGAACCGGAAGGGCGCGAACAGCCTGCGTGTACCACCATTGGCAGTGGTGTGTACTTCCCAAGGCGGCGACCGCGCACGCTGAAGTGCGATGGGTGAGCATCACGCGGCCGTGTCGACAGCAGACGTTGAATCACAACGGCGAGTTGAGAGCCCGGGAGACCAGTGGCTTCCAACTCCGGTGCCGTGAAGCGATCAGCGAATTCGGCCAACGCGGTTGCGAGATCTTGCTCCTCCCTGGTCGTCAACTGTCAGCCCGACGCTTCCGCCCATGCCCTTCCGCGGCTGCCGTGCTAAGTGCTGGTGCGCACACCCGGGGGTGCATATCACCGCCAAATGTGGTGTGTGCTCTCTGGCCCACCGCCTTGCTAACCGACGACGCTCGATGCCTATCAGAAGATGGCCACCGAGGGTGGCAAGCCAGCACGGCGAGGAGGCGAAATGTCGCAATCACCAAAGACATTCGCGGCGACACCCGATGTCATCCAAGATACCGAACCAACCGTGGTGAAGGACGGGCTGTCTCATGCGCCCGTTTTCATCACCCCGCAGGAGGTCGTGTCCAGCACCGCGGCGGCCATGTCGTCGCGGCCCACGTCGGTCTCCCGCCGGTTGATCGACGCGATCCGAGTTGTCGGCGCCGCATTGCAACCG
>JBKOYU010000549.1:0-3205 GCA_046725575.1 Actinomycetota bacterium
GCAGGAGACGACACAGACCGAGGCGACGCAGCCTGACGCGATCCGCAGTAAGCCAGAAGCTGATTCCGGTAGTTCAGTGGAAGCCGACAAGTGCTGAAGCTGGCACAATCGCATAAATGGCCGTGCCGAGCAACCGCGACTATTGGAACCACAACACCGCCTACCATCCGTGGCTGCTCTCCATCGCCGCCGAACACCGCTCCGATGTCCTCGACATTGGTTGCGGCGATGGCCTTCTCGCGCAGCGGCTCGCACCGGTGTCGCGGTCGGTGACAGGTATCGACCCCGATCCCGCGGCCATCGGACGCGCGGCCGATCGACTGGCGTCACACCCGCTCGTCACCGTCTCTCAAGCGCGTTTCGAGGATTATCGGGCCGACGAGCGCAGGTTCGACCTCATCACGTTCGTCGCCAGCCTGCATCACATGGATCTTCGCGGCTCCCTGACTAAGGCGCGCGATCTGCTGACCCCGACCGGCGAGATAGCGGTGGTCGGATGTGCAGCGAACAAGACTGTGCGTGACTGGGTTTGGTCGGCGATGTGCGTGCCTGCCGCCCGGCTCGGGTCCTGGCTGCACTCGGAGACGCGCAATATCGGTGTCGTCGTCACAGACCCGCAGGAGGGTCTTGACGACATCCGCCGCACAGTCAACGACGTGCTTCCAGGCGCTTCGGTGCGACGCGCGCTGTACTACCGCTACCTCGTGCGCTGGCGCAGCAGGTAGATCATCTGGGGAGTTTCGACTCGATCTTGTCCGCGACGGCGGTGGCTTGAGTGACGGCGGACTCTTACTCGCTCCGGACCTGATCGGAGATCTACTCGACGCCCGAGGCGGTGGACCCGACGGCGTGCGGCGAGCGGCGAGGCGATGTTCGATCCCCGATGTTGTGGGTGGCCGACCGATCACCATCAGCAGATGACTTAAGTCCCTTGACCCGCATACCCGAGAGGGTATGTTGAGGCGGTAGGCCAATATACCCCGGGAGGTATCCAATGAAGTTCATCCATTATTACCTGGATTGTTTGTCGCACGCGTCGTACATGATCGGCGACGAGACAACCAAACGCGCCGTCGTCGTGGATCCGCAGCGGGACGTGTCGGGGTACCTCGCCGACGCGAAGGACCTCGGTTTCACGATTGACCTCGTCATTGAGACCCACTTCCACGCCGACTTCCTCTCCGGCCATCTCGAACTAGCAAAGGCCACAGGTGCGAAGATCGTGTACTCGTCGGTCGCCGAGGCTGAGTTCGAGTTCATGGGTGTCGACGACCGCGAGCGCTACTCACTCGGCGAGGTGACGTTGGAATTCCGGCACACTCCGGGCCACACTCCTGAGTCGCTCAGCATCGTGGTGTACGAGCACGCCAACGACGAGGTTCCGTATGGCGTCCTCACCGGTGACGCCCTGTTCATCGGCGACGTGGGCCGTCCCGACCTGTTGGCATCAATCGGCTTTTCCCGCGACGAGCTCGCCGACAAGCTATACGACTCGCTGCATAACAAGCTGATGACGTTGCCCGACACGACCCGGGTCTATCCGGCTCACGGTGCGGGCTCGGCGTGCGGCAAAAACCTGTCCACGGAGCGCTGGTCAACCATCGGTGACCAGAAGGCGACCAACTACGCGCTGCGTGCACCGGACAAGCCGACGTTCATGAAGCTCGTGACTGAGGGACAGCCCCCGGCTCCTGGCTATTTCGTGTACGACGCGATCCTCAACCGCAAGGCACACGGCCTGCTGGACGAGAGCAAGCGGCCAACCCCGATGACCTACGAGCAAGTGGTCAAAGCCCTCGACGGCGGCGCCGTGCTGGTCGACGGCCGCAGCCCGGAGGAATTCGCCCAGGGTCACCTGCGCCGCGCGATCAACATCGGGCTCGACGGGCGCTACGCCGAGTTCGCCGGTTCGATCCTGCCTCCCGATGTCGACATCGTGCTTTTCACCGAACCCGGCCAGGAGCGCGAAGGTAAGAATCGGCTCGGCCGTATCGGATTCGACCGCGTGATCGGCTTCCTCGCGTCGCCCTTCACGACCATGCTTGAGCACCAAGACGACGTCCAAGTCGCATCGCGGTTGACCGCCAAAGCATTCGAGGGGCGAGTCTCGCAGGTGCCCGGTCTGCAAATCGTCGATGTTCGCAATCCGGGCGAGGTCGAGGCCGGCGCGATCCCGGGCGCCATCAACATCCCGGTGGCCCAGCTCACCGGCCGGCTCGACGAGCTCGACGCAACAGTGCCCACCGTCGTGTACTGCGCGGGCGGCTACCGGTCATCGGTCGCCGCGAGCCTGCTGCGGCAGCGCGGCTTCGTCGATGTAAGCGACATCCTCGGCGGCTACGAAGCGTGGAATCAAACCGTCCAAAACGTCTGAAAGTCAACACAAGTCATGATTACGAACAAGCACCAGATCCTTGTCATCGGCGGCGGCATCTCGTCGTGCCGACGCCACGGATCTTCGGCATCCCAGCGATTGCCGACAACCTCGACAAGGTCATCGCCGATTACGGAATAACCCTGCACACAAACTCCGAAGTGACGACCGTCGACGCGCCGGCCCACAAAGTGGTGGTCAGCAGTGTCGGTGAAGGGGGAACGGACACCACGCTCCCCTTCGACCTACTCCACGTGGGCCCGCGACAGTCGGCGCCGGACTTCATCAAGTCCAGCCCGCTGTCGACCGGCGACGCGAACGGATACGTCGACATCGACAAGTACACCCTGCAGCACGTGCGCTACCCGAACGTGTTCAGCCTTGGTGACGCGGGCTCATCGCCAAATTCCAAGACCGGTGCCGCCATCCGCAAGCAGGCCCCCGTCGTGGTCGACAACGTCGATGCGTTCCTCAACGGACGTCCACTGTCAGTGTCCTACAACGGATACGCGTCCTGCCCGATCGTTACGTCGTCACACGCCATGCTATTGGCCGAGTTCGACTACTCCATGCACGTTACGCCGAGCTTCCCCGGCTTGGACCCGACGAAGCCGCACCACGTCTACTGGTACCTCAAGAAGTACGGATTACCGTTCATGTACTGGAACCTGATGCTCAAAGGTCTTGCCTAAGCCGCTGTTTCGTTCATCGACCCCGGTTCCCCTGCGCTGGCGCAGACGGTAGCTCGAATCCCGTTCTTAATTAAAAAGTTTCGACTCGATCTTGTCGGCGACGTCAACGGCTTGCGTGATCGGCGACTCCTGCTGCGGT
>JBKOYU010000864.1:0-1770 GCA_046725575.1 Actinomycetota bacterium
GACGGGCGCGCGTATCGATGCCGCGACGGCGTACGCCTGGGGGATCGGCGAGGAGATCGTGCCCGCCGAAGCGCTCCAGGACCGGGCGATGTCCGTCTGTCGTACCCTCGCCGGTCAGCCCACACTCGCGACTGCGATGGCCAAGTCGCTCGTCGACCAGGCCACAGGTGGACCCATCCGCAACGGCATCAACCAGGAACTGCTCGCCCAGACCGCGTTGTTCCGCTGCGACGAGTACCGCGAGATCCGCGACCGCCGCGCCCAGCCAGCGCGACCCTGACATGCCGCTGCCCACCCCCCCGAAAGTCGGCACAGCCATGCTGCCCGCTGACACCTACGCCGGCCAGGTGGTCGTCGTCACCGGCGGTGGCACCGGCCTGGGCAAGGCCATGGTGCTCGAATTCGCCCGCCTCGGAGCGGCCGTCGCGATCGCCAGCCGGCTGGGCCTCGTCTCCTAACGATCATGGCCGCCAGCGTCCTTCACTGGATCACGTGATGCGCTCAGCTAGCCGCACTATCCAACACTCGAGGCGGTCGACGCCTTCGCCCCGGTGCTGCTCACATTTACGGCCGTTGAATAGCTAGCCATGCCTGATCGCATTCGCGCCACCGCGAGGGTGACGCCGACCAGCATCACGAACGCCAATGCGCCTGTCAGGATGTACTGCGAGCTCTGGAAATTGCCGCCGTAGAACGGGACCGTAACCCCCCACCAAAACACAACCATCGCAGCGAAGCACCCATAGGTCACCGCCGATTGAGCAACCGCCGATCGCCTACGCAACAGCAGTGCGGTGGTCGCGATTGGCAAAAGGAACAACGTGATCGCCGGTACCGCCTGATACAACGGGTCGTTCCAGACAACCTTCATGTACTCCCACACCACGACGAAGGCAACCGCGCCACCGACCACCAGCGCGGTCCACTGGGCTTGCGTTCCGGCCGGCAGGTATTCGCCCCGGCCAACCTTTATCGCCTGCGCGAAGAAGACCAGCTCGAGGAGAAGTGCGGTGAGTAAGCCGAGCCAGAAGAGCTTGAGGAACCAGTGGTCGTAGACGTTGAACCACGTGTCGAAGCGCGCGACAACTCCGAGGTCGTGAGCGAACCACAGAAATGTGCACGGCAACGGGATGGAGATCCAGCCCTCACGGCGCGTCATGACAACCGCCATGCCCATCGCGATGTTCTGCAGCACCATCGAAACCCCGAATCCGAGGAGAATCCAGAGTGTGTCGTTGTCGATGGCATTGAGGATGGCCTGCGGCTCATACATATCCGACAGAGTACCGGTTAATGCGATGCGATATCTCAGAAAGAGTATCTCCGGAGCGAGGATGGTGATCGGAGTGGCACAGGCCGCTGGCCGCCCAAGCAACCAACACCCCGCGTTCACCGGGTCCGTCAAGCTCGATCTCCTCGACGCTCCAGTCCTGATGTGGCGCACAACGGCCGGTCATGCGGCTCCAGCTCGACGGCACTTCTAGGGCACCAGCACCAAACTCTTCCACATCAGGGCGTCAATATTATATATTGAGACGGCATGGCTCGAAAATCTACTACCCGCCATCCGGTCGGTCCCTTCGCCGACATGATTTGAGGAACCGTTGATGTCCACATCGTCGATCGCCACCCCGAGTGGAATGGTGCACGAGTTCTCGGCCAACCTCGTTGTGCGGCGACGAACCGCGGCGGCGAAGGACGTTGTGACCCTCGACCTTGGCGACCCGGACGGCGGAGATCTGCCCGGGTGGGAACCTGGGGCTCATGTCG
>JBKOYU010001042.1:0-2799 GCA_046725575.1 Actinomycetota bacterium
CTGCTGGCCGCCGACGAGCTCGCCAAGCACCGGGTGGACGCCGCCGTTGTGCACACCCCGACACTGAAACCGTTCGACGCCGACACCGTGCTGGCCGAGGTGGATTCGGATCGGCTCGCGGTGACGCTGGAAAACCACACCGTGGTGGGCGGGCTGTTCGAGACCGTCGCCGCCGAGGCCATGCGGCGCGGCGTGCACCGGACCATCACGCCGGTGGCGCTGCCCGACGAGTTCCTCGCCGCGGGGGCGCTGCCGACACTGCACGACCGCTACGGACTCTCCACGCAGCGCATCGTGGCGTCTGTGCTCGAGCGGCTGTAACCATCACTGTTGACAACCAAATGTTGACAATCAACGAGCGGGCGTGCGGCGGTAGCCGACATGGAGCGGTGGGCCGCGTCGACCCAACTCGGCGAGGAAAGTCAGTCGCGGGCGGCGGCGAGCAGGCCGTCGCCGAGCGGGACGAGCACCGGAGTCAGCCGCTCGTCCTCGGCGATCAGTCGCGCCGCCTCACGCACGGCGCTGACCTCGGTGTCCTTCGCGTTCGCGTCGCCGGCACGTCCGCCGAGCGCCGCCCGATGCACGACGATCGCGCCACCGGGCCGCAGCAGCCGCACCCCTTCGACGACGAACTGCGGCTGATCGATCGGATCGCCGTCGATGAAGACCAAGTCGTAGGACTCGTCGGCCAGCCGCGTCAGCACCTCTTGGGCGCGGCCGGTGATCAACCGAGTCCGCGATGGCCCAACGCCGGCTTCGGTGAACGCCTGCTTGGCCAGGCGCTGATGCTCGGGTTCGACGTCGATCGTCGTGAGCACGCCGTCGTCGCGCATGCCTGAGAGCAACCACAACCCGCTGACACCCGCACCCGTGCCGACCTCGACGACCGCCTTGGCGCCGGTGAGTTTGGCCAGCACGCACAGCAGGGCACCGACCGCCGGGGTGACCGCGCCTGCGCCGATGTCGACGGCCCGCTCACGGGCGGCGGCGACGATGGCGTCCTCGGAGATCGAACTCTCGGCGTGCGTTACGATCGATTCGGCGCGGCTGCGCGGCGCACCCGTCGGGTCGTCGGTGCTGGCCATGCCCGCAGCGTAGAGCCAACCGATGTGGGCCGCCCCCGCGACACGCCCGTGCCCGAGTGCGAGATCACAGCCCGCCGAAACCCGTTTTGGCTGGTCGGAAAATGGGTAGCAATCTTTCTCAGGAAATGTTCAGTTTGCTCATATGCCAACCTCAACCCGGTCGGAGACGGTATCTCGCATGGAATCTGGCGGACGCTGGCGTTATGGGAATAAGCACGCGGACAAACGTGTTGCCGATGACATCGAGCCGTCGATGCGCGATGGCGGCCGTGACCAGGAGGATCCGACGACCACAACCAAGCTGGCCCCCGTGTCGATGGCGCACCTCGAGCAGTACGCCGACGGGGTTTGGGTAGAGCCGTTCGACGAGTTGAGCGGCACCGCGGTATTCGATGCCACCGGTGACAAGACCACGATGCCGTCCTGGGACGAGCTGGTGCGTCAGCACGCCGACCGGGTGTACCGACTGGCCTACCGGCTGTCGGGCAACCAGCACGACGCCGAGGATCTGACGCAGGAGACGTTCATCCGGGTCTTCCGCTCGGTGCAGAACTATCAGCCCGGCACGTTCGAGGGCTGGCTGCACCGCATCACCACGAACCTGTTCCTCGATATGGTCCGCCGGCGCGGCCGCATCCGCATGGAGGCGCTGCCCGAGGACTATGACCGGGTGCCGGCCGATGATCCCAACCCCGAGCAGATCTATCACGATTCGCGGCTGGGGCCCGACCTGCAGGCCGCGCTGGATTCGCTGCCGCCGGAGTTCCGCGCCGCGGTCGTCCTGTGCGACATCGAAGGCCTGTCCTACGAGGAAATCGGCGCCACGCTGGGCGTCAAGCTGGGCACCGTGCGCAGCCGGATCCACCGCGGACGCCAGGCGCTGCGCGACTACTTGGCCAGCCACTCCGACGACACGGCCAAATCGGCCTGACGGTTCGCGGGTGTAGCTCACAGCCTGCCGCGCTACATTCGATTCAGCACAGTCGATGCGACATGAGTAAACGAGAGGAGCTGGGTGATGGTCGACCCGGGACACGTGTTCCGCCGCGCATTCTCCTGGCTGCCCTCTCAGTTCGCCTCACAGAGCGACGCGCCCGTCGGACCGAGGCAGTTCGGGTCCACTGAGCACCTGTCGACCGAGGCCGTCGCGGCGTTCGTCGACGGCGAGCTGCGGATGACCGCGCACCTGCGCGCCGCGCACCACCTTTCGCTGTGCCCGGAGTGCGCGGCCGAGGTGGAGGCGCAGCGCCAGGCCCGCGCGGCGTTGCGGGACTCGTGCCCGATCGTCGTACCGAGTTCCCTTCTGGGCATGTTGTCCCAGATCCCACACCATGCTCCGCCGGAGCCGCCCGACCAAGCGGATCAGCCGCAGTTAGCTGATGGCACACCGCGTTACCGGCGTAAGCGCCGGTAGGGTGGATGCTTCAGTGTTGCGGCAAGCAGTGACCTGCGCCGGCCATTGCGGGCGCTCCAACAGAGGGTGATGAACGGGTGACCAATCTGGACCAGTCCGGGCGCGAGCGCCTCGAGCCGCGCCCCGTGTCGCGTCCACCTGTCGATCCGGCTTCGCGTCGCGCGTTCGGCCGGCCCGACGGCGTCAACGGATCCTTCGTGGGTCTGGACCGCTACCGCGACCAAGGCGAATACACACCGAAGGACCAGGCGCCCGACCCGGTGCTGGCGGAGGCGTTCGGCCGGCCCTACGCGGAGGGCG
>JBKOYU010000337.1:0-3300 GCA_046725575.1 Actinomycetota bacterium
GGCTTCTCCGGATACTGTTCGGTGATCGTCTTTTTGAACATGGTGCCGAACGTGACGCCGAATCCTTTGATCGCGTCGAGGAACTTAGGCATCGGCTCGCTCCTTTGTGGCTGATGTCCTCTGGCTGGGCAGCGACGGCACAGGGAAGGTGCGGTCGTCGAGCGCCTGCTGCGGGATCTTCTGAATACTCCTGGCCCGTACGGCCCGCCATAGTGCGAGCAGCAGCACCAGGGCCACCAGAATGCCGGCGGTCGTCAATCCAGTGACCGCAGCTTCGTAGCCCTGGGTGCGCAGGCTGTGCGTGATCGCGACGATCATGATCCAGGCCAGCGACACCGGGATGAGGAGTTTCCAGCCCAGCGCCATGAACTGGTCGTAACGCAACCGGGGCAGCGTCGCGCGCAGCCACATGAAGAAGAACAGGAACGCCCACACCTTGGCGGTGAACCACAGCAGCGGCCACCAGCCCGTGTTGGCGCCGTCCCACATGTTGATCGGCCACGGGGCGTGCCAGCCGCCGAGGAACAGCGTTGAGGCCAGCGCCGATACCGTGGTCATGTTGATGTACTCGGCGAGCATGAACATCGCGAACTTCAGCGACGAGTACTCAGTGTGGAATCCGCCGACGAGTTCCCCCTCCGCCTCCGGCAGATCGAAAGGCGCCCGGTTGGTTTCGCCGACCATCGCCGTCACGTACACCAGGAAGGACGGCAGCAGCAGGAAGACGTACCACCTGCCCTCCTGGGCGGCGATGATGCCCGAGGTCGACATGGTGCCCGCGTAGATGAACACCGCGGCGAACGACAGCGCCATCGCGATCTCGTAGGAGATCACCTGTGCGCTCGAGCGCAGCCCGCCCAGCAGGGGATAGGTGGACCCGGACGACCAGCCGGCCAGCACGATGCCGTACACGCCGATCGACGTGACCGCAAGGATGTAGAGCACCGCGACGGGCATATCGGTCAACTGCAACGCGGTTCGGTGCCCGAACACCGACACCTCACCGCCCATCGGGATGACGGCGAACGCCAGGAAGGCGGGAATGACCGAAATGATCGGAGCGACAAGGTAGACGAACCTGTCCACCCCGGCAGGAATGATGGCCTCCTTGAGCGCCAGTTTGATGCCGTCGGCCAGCGACTGCAGCAGGCCCCACGGGCCGACCCGGTTGGGGCCGGGGCGCATCTGCATCCGCCCGAGGATCTTGCGCTCGAGCAGGATCGCCACGAGCACCGTCAACACCAGGAAGACGAAGATCGCGAGCGCCTTGGCGAGCATCAACCACCAGGGGTCATGGCCGAACAGCGTCGGGTCGGGGTACGTCACTGCTCTGCCCGCCTGATCGACACCACGGCCCCGGCTGTCACCGCGAGCTGTTGATGCACGCCCGAGCCGACCGGATTCAGCGGCAGCCAGACGACGCGGTCCGGCATCTCGGTGATGGCCAGCGGCAGCGTGATCGCACCCCGATCGCTGCTCACCATGACCAAATCACCGTCGGCAGCGCCGATCTCACCAGCGGTGGCCCTCGACAGTCGCGCGATCGGTGGGTGGGCCGTTCCGGCGAGGAAGGGTTCGCCGTCCTGTAGCCGCCCAGCGTCGAGCAGCATCCGCCAGCTCGCGAGCACCGCCTGACCCGCACCGGGCGGCGACTGCCGCTCCGGGGATACCTGTGGAGCGTCGGGCCGTTGGCCGGCCCACAACCCGAGGCGGGCCATTTCCTCGCCGGCGGCCAACGCGTTCGGCAGGGCGAGGTCGACGCCTATCTCGTCGGCAAGGAAGTTCAACACCCGCATGTCGGGGAAGGCATTGGTCTGCAGGGACGGCTCGAACGGCCGAATCCGCCCTTCCCAGTTGACGAATGAACCGGCCTTCTCCACCACCGGCGCCACCGGGAACACCACGTCGGCGAGGGCGGTCACCGCGCTCTCCCGCAATTCCAGGCTGACCACGAACGGCGCGGTGTCGACGGCCGCAAGGGCGGCGTCGGGGTCGGGCAGGTCGGCGAGCTCGACACCACCGATCAACAGGGCGCCGAGTTCGCCGGTGCGTGCCGCGGCCAAAATGGCTGTGGTGTCACGGCCGTCGGTGGCGGGCAGCTCGGTGACGTTCCACGCGGCGGCGGTCTGCTCGCGGGCCGACGCGTCGCCAATCGGGCGGCCGCCGGGCAGCAGGCCGGGCAGCGCACCGGCTTCCAGGGCACCGCGTTCGCCGGCTCGCCGCGGCACCCACGCCAACCGGGCACCGGTGGCGGCCGCGAGTCTGCTTGCCGCCGAGAACGCTCCGGGTGAGCCGGCGAGTCGCTCGCCGACGAGGATGACCGCGCCGGGAAGCTTCAGTTGTGCGTCGTCGGCGAGGTTGTCGAGCGCGGTGGCCTCGGCGCCGGGTGCGCACTCGATGAGCGTGCCCCGCATCTTCGTCAGCCCGCGCGTGGCGAACGGCGCGATCGACATCACCTGCAGCGCGTTCTTGCGGGCCGCCTTGCGCAGCCGCAGGTACACGATCGGCGATTCCTCTTCGGGCTCGAAGCCCACCAGCAGAACCGCGGGGGCGTTGTTCAGGTCCGCGTAGGTGACCGCCATCGGCTGGCCCGCGATGTGCGCGGTGAGGAACGCGGTCTCCTCGTCGCTGTGCGGCCGCGCGCGGAAGTCGATGTCGTTGGTGCCCAGCACGATCCGCGCGAACTTCGAGTAGGCGTAGGCGTCCTCAACGGTGGCCCGCCCTCCGACGAGAACACCTGCGCTGCCGGTCGCCGCAGCCAGTCGTGCCGCCGCGATGCCGAGGGCTTCCGACCAGGACGCTGGCCGGAGCTTGCCGTCCTCGTCGCGAACGAGGGGGGTGGTGATGCGGTCGCCGACCGTCGTGTAGGTGAACGCCCAGCGGCCCTTGTCGCAGTTCCATTCCTCGTTCACCTGCGGGTCGTCACCGGCCAAGCGGCGCATCACTTTTCCGCGCCGGTGGTCGGTGCGCTGGGCGCATCCCGACGCGCAGTGCTCACAGACGCTGGGGCTGGACACCAGGTCGAACGGCCGGGCGCGGAACCGGTATGCGGCGCCGGTGAGCGCGCCGACCGGGCAGATCTGCACGGTGTTGCCGGAGAAGTACGACTGGAACGGCTCGCCGGGGGCAATGCCAACCTGTTGCAGCGCACCGCGTTCCAGCAGCTCGATGAACGGGTCGCCGGCGATCTGATCGGAGAACCGGGTGCAGCGCGCGCACAGCACACAGCGTTCGCGGTCCAGCAGCACCTGCGACGAGATGTTGATCGGCTTCGGGAAGGTCCGCTTGACGTCCTCGAAC
>JBKOYU010000606.1:0-9574 GCA_046725575.1 Actinomycetota bacterium
CATGTAGTCGCTGCGGGTGCGTTCCATGCCGCGCTGCTGCAGCTGGGCGCCGCGGAAGAAGTTGCCGCCGCCGATGACGACGGCAACCTGCACTCCACTGCGGACCACCTCGGCGATCTGCCGGGCCACCTGGTGCACGACATCGGGGTCCAGGCCCACTTCGCCGCCACCGAACATCTCGCCGCCAAGCTTGAGCAGCACGCGGGAGTACATCGGCCGGATCGGTGCCGATTCAACGCCGTTGGTCTCGGGGTCCGCCATCCGACTCCTTCGGGGTCCTCACATGAGATCGCCCCTAATCCTGCCCCATAGTGGCCGGATTGCCGCTATGGGGTGGCGCGCGTCGGGTTAGCTCGCCGGCAGGTGTGCGGTTAGCAGAAAGGCCGGGACCGACTTGCGGCCGTTGGCTTCGTCGCGCAAGTCGGCGAACGGCATCGGCAACCCGTCGAGCTCGATGTTGTCGGGGAGGTTGGCGTGGATGCGGGCCGGCCGGATCTCGTCGATCGTCCAGTACTTGGACACCACCTCGCGCAGTTCGTCTTCGGTGACGGGGTTGGCCGGCCCGTTGGGCAGACCGGCGCGGTCGAATACGAGCACGAAGTACGACGCCCCAGGCGCGGCCGCGCGCACGATCGACTGCTGGTAGCCCTCGCGGGCCTCCACGGGAATGGAGTGGAACAGCGTGGAGTCGACGATGGTGCCGAATCGGCCGTCGTATCCCCCGAACGCGCTGATGTCGGCGACCTCGAAGCTGGCGTTGGTCAGGCCCCGTTTCGCGGCTTCGGCCCTGGCGAGCTCGATGGCCGTCGGCGAGAGGTCGAGTCCGACGGTGGTGAATCCGCGCTCGGCGAGATACAGGTCGACCGCCGCCTCGCCGCAGCCGACGTCGAGCACGTCGCCGTGGAACTTGCCCTGCTCGATCAGCGCATCGATCTCCGGCTGCGGTTCGCCGATGCTCCACGGCGGCTTGGTTCCGAGACCCAGCTCCGCGGCCTCGCCCTTGTATGCATTTTCGAAGAGATCCTGTGGCATTGTCATGACTCCGGTATATCAACCTACTTGATATGTGTCAATATGCTTGATATGAACGAGCCGTTTGAGGACCAACCGCTGGGCTACCTGTTGAGCCGGGTGATGTTTGCGCTGAAGTCCGATGTGACGGCGACGGTCCTGGACCCGCTGGAGGTGGCGTTCCCCGAATACCTCTGCATGCGGGTGCTGTCCAAGTTCCCGGGGCAGTCCAACGCCGACTTGGCGCGCGCCCTGAACGTCTCGCCGCAAGCGATGAACATGGTCCTGCGCGGGCTCGAGGATCGCGGACTCGTCACTCGGCCGGCCAGCGTGTCGTCGGGCCGATCGCTGCCCGCCCAGCTGACGCGTGACGGCGAGGAACTGTTGAAGCGCACCGACGCCGGCGTGCGGGCGGCCGAGCGCCGGCTGATGGCCAATCTGTCCGACCAGGAGCGCTACGACTTCAAGCGCATCCTCGCCGCCCTCGGGACCGACCTGATTTAAGCGCGACCAGACGCAAAAGGCCCCAATTTCGTTGCGAAATGGGGCCTTTTGCGTTCCCCAGTCCCCAGCTTGCGCGTGGGCCCATGCGCGGGGGCCCAGCTCAGCGTGGAAAGTCAGACCCGTCGAATCGGCTCCACCTTCTTGATGAGGAACCCGAAGCACAATGCGCCGGCGACGACGATCACGCCGGTCAGCACCAACGGCACTTCGAAGCTTCCGGTCGCACCGTAGAGCGCGCCAATCACGATCGGGCTCAAGGCACTTCCGATGTTGGAGAAGAAGTTCTGGGTGCCGCCCAGAGTTGCGACGGTACTGGAGTCGACGACATCGGAGGGCAGGCACCAGATCGTCACGATGGTGAACGCCGAGGCCGCATATGAAATCGACATCAGAACCAGTGCCTGCCAGGCCTCGGGTGCTATGGCGGCCAGTGCGATCACCGAGCAGACAAGCATGCCGCCGACGAGGCAGGTCTTGCGGACCTTGTTCAGCGACCAGCCTCGCTTGAGCAGGTAATCGCCGGTGAGACCGCCGAGCCAACTGCCCAAGATCGCCGCCAGCGGAGGGATCATGCCGAACACACCGAGCTTGAGCAGATCGAAGTCGCGCTCCTTGACCAGATACGACGGGAACCACGTGAGAAAGAACGTGATCATGAAGTTCAGGCAGAAGAAGCCGAGCATCATGCCCCAGACCGTGCGCTTGCGGAATAGGTCGACGACGCGCATCGGCTCGGCGTCAGGCTTCAGGTTGTTGGCCGCCTGCTCCTTGTGGCTCTCATGGATGATCGCCATCTCGGCCTCGTTCACCGCGGAGTGGAACTCGGGTCGCCGGTACCACGCCCACCATCCGATGGCCCACAGCACGCCCAGCGCGCCTGCAAACAGAAACGCGGCCCGCCAGCCCCACAGCCCGATGATCAATGCGATCAGCGGGGTCGCCGCGGCGCTGCCGATGCGCGCACCGCTGTCGTACACCGACGTGGCACGACTGCGCAGCCGCAGGGGGAACCAGTGGGAGACGGTCTTGGCTGATGCCGGATACGCGCCGGCTTCGCCGATACCCAGGCCCAGCCGCAGCCCGAGCAGAGCGCCGAAACTCGAGACCAGACCGGTGGCGGCGGTGAACAGCGACCAGGCCAGCACCGAGGCCCCGTACATCACCCGCTCGCCGAACCGGTCGATGAGCCGGCCGGCGGGGATCTGCATGAGCGCGTATGTCCACGAGAACGCACTGAGAATCAGACCCTGCTCGGTGGGAGTCAGATGAAAGTCCTCGGTCATGAACGGCAGGCTGACCGAAATGGCCGACCGGTCGATGTAGTTGATGGCCAAGCCGAAGGCGCAGAACACCGCGACGGCCCATCGCACTTTGGAAGCGCGACTTCGACCCTGCTGGGCTGAGTCGGCGGCGCTGGGCTTCGTGGCCGGCATGCTGGTCATTCTCGACCTCCAGGTGTTTCGGGCTCGATGATCGTTTCGCTCACTGAGGCCGTGACGGCGGTGACGGCCGGCGTCCGACTGTGGTGCGCGACACAATCAGTGTCTCGGTTCAACATGATTGAACCAATCATTCTGATTGTCAAGAGCCGATGTCTATGCGCATCACGTGCAGTCAATGCGGCGAATGCGGCTCGAATGGCCAGACGATGCGCGAATCGCGCATCTAACGTTGACTTGCGCACATCGCGCATGTAGCTTCGGGAAGCGTGAACGAATCCGATCAGCCCACCGACATCGACCCAGGTGTTGCGCGACGCCGGGATGTGCGCGGGGCGCGACGGCGCGAACAGATCCTGCACCTGTTGCAGACCGTCGAGTCCGGGTCGTTGAGCGTGGAGGAGATCGCCGAACGGTTTGGCGTGTCATTCGCGACCGTGCGACGGGATCTGAGCCGACTCCATCAGGACCGGCAGATCACCCGCACATACGGCGGGGTCGCGCTGACCGCACCTGCCGAACTGTCCATCCATCAGCGGCACCTCGAATTCACCCGCGAGAAGGACGCGATCGGGCGCCGCGCGGCCGAGCTCGTCGACGACGGGGCGGTCGTGATCGTCGACGCAGGCACCACAACGGAATTCGTGGCGCGGCATCTCGACGCCGCCGATGTCACCGTATTCACCAACGGGATTGGCGCCATCAACATCCTGATGCGCAACGAGGACGTATCGGTGGTCGTTCTCGGCGGGCGGCTGCGCCCAGTGAACGAGACGATCAGCGGCGCCGAAGCCGAGAACATGCTGCGCTCGGTCGTCGCGGACTACGCGTTCATCGGCGCCGATGCGATGCACCCCCAATACGGTGTTGCGTCACGCACTCTCGAGCAGAGCCGACTGAAGACGTTGATGATGCAGCGTGCGCGGCAGACCGTGGTGGTCGCCGACCATCGCAAGCTGGACACCGACCAGTTCAACTACTGGTCGCCGTTGCCCGCGCACTGGCGGCTAGTCACCGACGACGCCGCCCAACCCGCAGCATTGGATGCGCTGCGTGCCGTCGGCGCGCAGATCGACCTTGCCCAGCCACTACGGGTCCTGACCGATACCGCCGATTCGAAAGGCAATCAACCGTGACAACCACGTCGACTTCGATCGACGCCCGCGCAGTCGCGCTAGGCGGCGGCGCGTTCCGCCAGGCCGTCTTGCATCAACCCAATGATCTGCGAGTCGAGCACGCCTCGATGCCATCGCTGCAACCGGGCGACGTTCTGCTACGCGTCGACGCAGCGCTGTTGTGCGGCACCGACGTTCGGATCTACGAAGGACGCAAACAGCGCAACGTCACCTTTCCCACCGTGCTCGGCCACGAGTTCGCAGGCACAGTGGTGGACGCCAACGGCCCGCTGCCCGACGGTGTCGCGATGGGCGACCAAGTCGCGGTGTATCCGTTGGTCACGTGCGGGATGTGCGCGGCCTGCCGCAAGGGTCACGAGAACATCTGCCGCAACCGCAGGGCGTTCGGCTACCAGCTCACCGGCGGCCTGTCCCAGTTCGTGCGCGTGCCCGCGGTTGCCCGGCAGAACCTGGTGCCGGTCCGTGGGGTGCCGGCGACCCAAGCCGCCATCATCGAACCGGTGGCCTGCGCGTACAACGGGCAGCAGCTGGCCGGCATGGCGAAGGCTCAGACCGCTCTCGTCGTCGGCTGCGGACCGCTCGGCCTGATCCATGTCGGCCTGGCCAAGAACCTCGGTGTGGAGAAAGTCGCGGCCGTCGACCCGATCGCCGGACGCCGGTCGATGGCCGTCCGATTCGGTGCCGACCTGGTCCTCGAGCCCGGCGAGGACACCCCGGCCGCGCTGAACGACTTCACCGACGGCGGCATCGACGTGTTGGTCATGGCGATCGGTCGGATCGACGCTCTCACACCGTATTTGGGGTGCCTCTCCCCCGGCGCGAGCATATCGGTGTTCGCCGGATTCGGCGCCGACGCGGACCTGGCGGTATCGGCCAACGACGTGCACTACAACGAATGGACGATCGTCGGCGCCTCGTCTTGCCGACTAGACGGTTTCCACGCCGTCGCACCGTTGGTGGCCTCCGGATCGCTTCCCGTGGCCGAACTCATCGGCACCCAACTTCCTCTCGACCGAGGGGCCGAAGCCCTCGCGCTGGCCGGCTCCGGCGCGGACATGCGCGTCGGCGTCGACCCCTGGGCCTGACCATCACCATCAAAGGAGCACCGTGACAACCACTTTCACCCCCGCGTTCGACATCAACCGTGCGGGCACCACCCCTGCCCTCGGCCGGGAATTACGGCTACGCAGGCTGTTCGGTGCCGACGGCCGAACGCTCACTGTTGCACTCGACCAAGCTGTGCCGCGCGGTGTGGCGCCTCGACTGGCCACCATCGGCTCCACCTTCGCCAGCATCGCCGACGGTGAGCCGGACGCGGTGACGATCACCAAAGGACTTGCCGGACCGCTGCTCGGCGGCAATCACACGCCGCTGCCGTGGATCCTGAAGGCCTCGATGTTCTCGGTCGAGTTCCATCCCACGTACGACGCCACCATCGGCACCGTGGAGGACGCGATCCGGTTGGGCGCCGATGCCGTCGCGGTCGGCATCTCGGCAGGTTCGTCGAATCAGGTCGCCATGTTCGAAATGCTGACCAGGGTGGTCGAGGAGGCGCACGGCTGGGGCCTACCCGTGGTCTGCCACGCCTATCCTTCCGGTGAATTGTGGGGCGACCGAAAGGGTTCCACCGAGTCGGTGCTGTACGCGTCGCGCGCGGCCGCCGAACTGGGCACCGACATCGTCAAGACCTGGTACACCGGGTCGACGGCCGAGTTCGCCAAGGTGGTCGAGGGCACCCCGGCGATCGTGGTGGCCGCGGGTGGCGCTCCGGCATCCAGCCCGCTGGACGTGCTCAAGCAGGCCGCGTCGGTCGTCGAGGCCGGTGCTCATGGCATGACGGCGGGCCGCAACATCTGGCAGGCGCCGGATCCGAGCAAGATGGTCACCGCGCTCAAGGCGGTCATCCACGGCGGAGACGCCCCCGATGTCGCCGCCAAGCTCCTCGACTGACAAGACCCCAATGACCTATCTCGGCATCGATGTCGGTACGTCGGCCACCAAGGCTGTCGT
Source organism: Actinomycetota bacterium (assembly GCA_046725575.1). GTDB lineage: Bacteria > Actinomycetota > Actinomycetes > Mycobacteriales > Mycobacteriaceae > Mycobacterium. The sequence goes on from JBKOYU010000606.1 coordinate 6,101, forward strand.
CATCGATTCGGACGGAACGGTTCTCGCCCGGTCGCGGGTCTGTCACCCGTCGGCCCGGGGTTGTGGACCGGGACGTGCTGACCCGGCCGCCTGGCGGGCCAGCGTCACCGCGGCCGTCCGCGATCTGGGCCCTCACGCAACGACGGTACGCGGCGTCGGCCTCGACACCCATTGCCCCACAGCATTGCTGCTCGACGGCTCTGGTGAGCCGTTGGCCGCCGGCGTCACGTGGGATCATCCCGGGTTGGCCGAGCCGACCGAGCAGCTCATCGCGGCGCTGGACCGCAACGGACTACGACTGGTGGGCAACCACCTGATGCCGGCTACAGCCATGGGTGCCGCCTACCGGCTACTGTGCACGATCGAGCCCGAAGCCGCCTCGGCCGCGGCCACTTTCGGTCTCGCGGGCACCTGGCTCGGCCAGTGGCTCACCGGTGAACGGGCAATCGATCCCACACAGGCCTCCTATACCGGGCTAATGGCCAGCACTGATGGCTCGTGCAACTGGCTGTATTCCGTACTCGATCGGTTGGGCATACCACGCGAGCATCTGCCGCCGGTGAAACCGTCGTTGAGCGTGCTCGGCGCACTGCTGCCGGCGGCGGCCGAAGCCCTCGGCTTACCCGAGAGCATCCCCGTACTGGTCGGTTCGGGCGACACCCCCGCTGCCTCATACGCGTTGGGCTCCCGGCCCGGCGGTCGCCCGCTGCTCATCATGGGAACGACGCACGTGGTGTCCAACGTTCTTGACCGCCCCGATCCAAGGGCGAAGGCGCTGCAACGCGCCGACGTCCGCGTCGGCCACTGGTTGCTCAACGGCGTCATCAACGGCGGAGACGCCCTGGCCGACGGCGCTCAGCGCCTTGGCTACGGGCAGGGCGACTCGGCGGTGGCCGACCTGGTGAGCACCGCGTTCCGCGCCGGTCTTGATGACACTGCAGCGGCCCCGGTGTTCATCCCGCACACCCGTCCTGAGCGGGGCCCGCTGTGGTTCGCCGAGCCGCGAACCGCACTGATGGGCGTCGGACTCGACATCGCAGCGCCTGCGGCCGCCCGCGGCGTGGTCGAAGGCGTGCTGTTCGCCGACCGTATGATCGTCGAGTCCTGTATCGGCGCCAGCCAGCGAACCCTTTATGTCAGTGGCGCTTTCGGCAACGAACCCGAAATGCCACAGCTGCTCGCAGACGTTCTGGACCGCGACATCCTGGTGGTCGACGAGAGCCACCTGCCTGCCGTCGGCGCCGCCGCCATGTGCGCCGAGGTCCTCGACGGGCAGATCCTCGCGCCTTCCGAGGCCCGCCGAGTGGGTCCCCGGACGGAATGGCGCGAAACCGTGGCCGAGCGCTGGCAGCAGTACCGCCATGTGTGGTCGGCTGTTACCGGGGTCCCACCCCTGAGCACCCTCGACGATGCCCTTGCCGACAGAATGCTGTCATGACCGGTCATATCTATGTCTCGCGAATGCTCACCGACCGCGCGATGGCACACCTTCGCTCGCTCGATGCGCCGCTGACAGTGGGTGGCGAATCTCCGCCAAGCCGAGCCGAACTCGAGAGAGATATTGCCGGCGCGGCGGCCGCGATCGTCACGCTGACCGAACGTGTCGACGCCGACCTGCTCGCTGCCGCAGGGCCGCAGCTGAAGGTCGTGGCCAATGTGGCCGTCGGCTACGACAACATCGACGTCGATGCGGCCACCGCCGCGGATGTGACGGTTACGAACACGCCCGGCGTTCTTGATCGTGCCACCGCCGACCACACCTTCGCCCTGATTCTCGCCGCCGCACGCCGCATCACCGAGGGCGACAGGCTAATTCGATCGAAGCAACAGTGGGTGTGGGGGCCCCGGATGATGGTCGGACTCGACGTCAGCGCGGGCGCGACCCTCGGAATTCTCGGCTATGGCCGCATCGGGCGCGCCGTGGCGCGGAGGGCACACGCGTTCGACATGACGGTGGTGGCGACCGCGCGCAGCCGTCAACCCGGTACCGTTGAGGACGGCGTCACATTCGTCGACACCCCCACGCTGTTGGCTGACAGCGATGTCGTCTGCGTGCTCGTTCCGCTCACTCCCGAAACGCGAAACCTGATCGACGCCGCCGCTCTACGCGCGATGAAACCGACTGCGTACCTGATCAATACGGCACGCGGCGGGATCGTCGACGAATCCGCGTTGATCGCCGCCCTCCACTCCGGCCAGATCCGCGGTGCTGCCCTGGATGTGTTTGAGAACGAACCCAACGTCAACCCTGCACTGCTCGACGCCCCGAACCTCGTCCTCACCCCGCACATTGCCAGCGCCGGCGAAGCAACCCGCGACGCAATGGGCATCCTCGCCATCGACAACGCCGCCGCGGTTCTCGCCGGCAATCCACCACTGACCCCCGTGGCGTGAGACTTTCCCGCGCGAGCAGACACAGAAGGTTCCATTTTCGTGGCCCACAGTGGCCTTCTGCGTCTGCTCGCGTGGGCTAGTGGTGGCAGGCCGCCGGTGGTGAGGGCGGGATGTCCAGCGCTGGATTGCCGTCGAAGAAGCCGACCGGCTTGAGATGGAATCCGGTGTAGGCGCACGGCATCACCGGCCAGTCCTCCGGCCGCACAACGTGATGCGCGCCGACCGTGTACCAGAGCACCACGTCGGTGTCCTCCAGCGGCGCGTCGTCCGCGATGAACTGCGGCAGTCCTTGCGCGTCGGGCGACTGGTACATGTAGTCGCCCGCCGCGAACTTCTCGGCAGGGTCGTATTTCGTCACCCACAGGTTGTGCTGCACAAACCGGGCCCTGTCGTAGATGTACGAACCCTCCTGCACCATCACGGGCACGACATCCCTCGGCGTCAACTTGTAGGCGACCGGGCTGCCGAGTTCGTTCTTCTTGGACGGGTTGGTGATCTTCCAGTACCGGCCCTTCGACCAGTCCCAGTCCCGCGCCCCATCGGCCTCAGACGCCACCAACGTGTCGCGGGTGACCCACGCGTTGTGATGCGGGTTGAGCTCAGGGTCGGGTTCGGGGATCGAGTCGACCTCGAAGACGCTATTGCCCGCACCGTCGACGCTCATGTCGAGCCGGAAGTTGAAGAAGTGCTGGTGGTTCGGGCCATAGATATCGGGCGCGACCAGCTTTCCCCATCGCGGCTCCTCACCGTCCTTGACTGCTCCGGTCGTGAGCACCCCCGAGAGCTTGACCTCCACCTCGATCGATGCGTCGTTGTAGAAGTACCAGAAGAACCCGTACTCGTAGTTGCCGACGGTGCAGATCATCGAGATCACCAGGCGTCGGGCCCGCCGCACCTCCACCTCATCGGTCCGGAAATCGGTGTGCTTCCAGGAGATTCCGTAATCCTCCTCGTGCATGCAGATCGCGTTCGGGATGGTGACCGCGTTACCCGAGGAGTCGTTGACCGTGCCGTCGAAGTAATAGATCTCACCGAGGCAGTCGCAGCCAAGGGTCAGCGGGTTGGCGGAGAAGCCCATTC
>JBKOYU010000222.1:0-4435 GCA_046725575.1 Actinomycetota bacterium
TCACCGCCGCCGATCCCCCGCGTCTTCGAATCCGGCGGCACCACCGGCGCGCCGAAACGCACCGCGCAGCTGCCGGACTGGGTCGAACAGGTCACGCGGTGGCAGGTCGAGGATTTCACCGCGGGCGGTTTCGTGCCCAGCCGCGGGCTGCTCTGTCTGATGCCGAGCGGCCCGCACGGGGTCGGCCACTTCGACCGGGTGGTCGCCGAACGGCTGGGATCGGTGTTCCACCCGATCGACCTGGATCCCCGCTGGGTCAAGAAGCTCGCCGCGCGAACTGCGACGTCGGAGATCAACGCCTACGTCGACCATGTGTTGGAGCAGGCGAGGCACATCCTGGAGACCCAGGACGTCGTAAACCTGCATGCAACACCGCCGTTGGTGGAGGCGATCGCGCGCGACGACGGCCTGGTCGACTCGGTGAACAGCAAGATCCGCTACCTGCTGCTCAGCGGCGCCCACGTCGACATGGACACCCTCGACCTGCTTCGCCACGTCTTCCCGAACACCACCATCGCCATGGCGTTCGGCAGCACGATGGTGCTGTCACAGGCCGCCACCCGTGTGGATGGCGACTCGATAGTCTTCGACCCGCGCTCGCCGTACGTCGTCTTCTGGGTGATCGATCCGGACACCGGTGCCGAGGTGCCGTACGGAGAACGCGGCCAGGTGGTGATGAACCACATCAGCAAGGGCATGTTCATCCCAAACAATTTGGAGCGCGATGCCGCGATCCGAATGCCGGGACCTGACGGCCAGATCGGCGATTCGATCAGCGAGGTCGCACCCGTCGCGGTCTTCGGCGGCGAGCCGGTCATCGAGGGCGTGTACTGACCGATGACAGGCGATCTGGTCGACCTCCCGGCGCTCGGCCCCGACGGCGAGTACCGGACCCGCAACCGCGAGATCATCAAGGACACCGCAGGCGCTCCAGTAGCTGAATCATCCGTTGTACCAAGGCTATTCGTCAACCGGTCGATCGACGCGCAGCGCAGGTTTCGACCCCTACCAGCCGTGGAGCGTGAGGCAGCGCTGACGAAGGCCGCCGACGTATTCGTGTCGTCGACGATCGCCGGACTCGACTTCGACAGCTACGTCGAGCTGACCTGCCGGGTGTCCGGCCTGCCGATGACCGCGGCTCGCGCGGCTGCACACGCCGTCGCCGAGTCCCTCACCACGGCATGTGACGCCGTTCGTCCGGCCCAGCCGGCGGGCGCAAGCGCCGACTGGCGCGAACTGGGCAGTGCCGGCGGTGCGGTGTGGGCACGACGCGGCGAGGTGCTCGCGGTGCACGCTCCCGGCAACGCGCCCGGCGTGCACGGCCTCTGGCCGCAAGCCCTAGCGCTGGGCTACCGGATCGCTGTCCGTCCGTCGCGGCGCGAACCCTTCACCGCCCACCGCCTCATTCATGCCTTGCGGCAGACCGGTTTTCGCGACGTGGACGCGGTATACCTGCCGACCGACCACACCATCGCCGACGACGTCATCCAGGCCGCCGACTTAGCCATGGTCTATGGCGGCCGGGACGTCGTCGACAGATACGCACACGATCCGACGGTGCTGACCAACGGGCCCGGCCGCACCAAGATCCTGATCACCACGGAGTGCGACTGGCGCGACTACCTCGACGTGATCGTCGACTCGATCGCCAGTCTGGGCGGGATGGCGTGCGTCAACGCCACCGCCGTGTTGTACGAGGGCGACGCCGCGCCGCTGGCGCATGCCATCGCCGAGCGGTTGTCGACAATCGCACCGCTGCCGAACACCGACGAACGGGCCGTTCTCCCAACGACTTCCATCGAAGCCGCGCGGGCACTCGCTGATCACCTCGCGGCCACGGCCCTCGGGACGGCCGCGATTCTCGGTGCCGAACAGGTGGTCGCCGACCTTGGCGGCGGATTCGCGGCCCTGCGCCCGGCCGTACACCTGCTCGCGACACCCGACCCGGCCAGGCTCAACATCGAACTGCCCTTCCCGTGCGTCTGGGTGTCACCGTGGTCACGGACGGACGGCGTCGCGCCGCTGCGAAACTCGCTGGTGCTCAATGCGATCACGACGGATGACCAGTTGGTCGACGCGCTCGTGGACGAGCCGACGGTGACGAATGTGTACCGCGGCCGCCACTCCACGCGCTACACGGCTCCCCATATTCCGCACGAGGGGTTCCTGGCGGACTTTCTGATGCGCAACAAGGGCTTCATCGGCGGATAGGTCTGGCAGACTGCCTGACATGTTCCGATTGACGGTCGAGGACGTATTCGTGATCCGCAACCGCGGCGTCGTCGCGACCGGCCGGGTGGAAAGCGGATCGCTGCGAGTCGGCGACACCGTGCAGATCGACGGCAGCCTCGAGGCGCGTGTCGACGGCATCGAGGTCTTCCGCAAGAAGATCGACGAGGCAAAGATCGGCGACAACATCGGTGTGTTGTTCAAGGACATCGAGAAGAGCCAGCTCAACCGCGGCTCAGTGCTCACCGCCGCAGGCGAGTTTCCTCCCATCGAGCAGACGGGCTTCGTCGTCTGATTGGTTCTTGGACGCACAGCGAGATCAGACTCATGGCACATTATCCGCGTGTTTGCCGTACTGGAACCTGATTTCGCGCAAAAGGCGCGTTACGCTCGGCGCGTGTCGAGACCGTGGTCCCGCCGACGTTTCCTCACGATGACCGCGGGTGCCTCGCTGCTTGCGGCTTGCAGTTCACCGAAGCCGGGCGAGGTCGCCAAGGACGGCTCCGTCACCGTCAAGCACATCTTCGGGGAGACCAAGATCCCTGCACCGCCCAAACGCGTCGTCAGCGCCGGCTTCACCGAGCAGGACGACCTGCTCGCAGTGGGAGTCGTCCCCATCGCGGTCACCGACTGGTTCGGCGGCGAGCCCTTCGGCGTATGGCCTTGGGCGCAGCCAAAACTCGGCGCAGCGCAGCCGGTGGTGCTCAACCTCAATGACGGCATCCAGGTGGATCAGATCGCGTCGCTGAAGCCCGACCTGATCGTCGCCACCAACGCCGGACTCGACCAGGACACCTACACCAAGCTCTCGGCCATCGCGCCCACGATCGCGCAGTCCGGCCAGGACGCGTTCTTCGAGCCGTGGAAGGACCAGGCCACCGCGATCGGTCAGGCGGTGTTCAAGGCCGACGAGATGACCACCCTGATCGCCGGCGTCGACACGAAGTTCACCGACGTCGGCAAGAACAACCCTCAGTTCGCCGGCAAGAAGGTGCTGCTGCTCGGCGGGACCTTCTATCAAGACACCGTCCGCGTCTCCACGCCCGGTTGGCGCACCGACTTCCTCACCAACATGGGCTTCACCATTCTCGACACCGGCGGCGGGTTGGTGCCGCGCGACAAGATGGCGTCCGTGCTCGACGGCGCCGACGTGCTGATCTGGACCACCGAAAGCGACGACGAACAGGCCGCGCTGCTTGCCGATCCGACCGTCGCAAAGCTGCGGGCAACCGCTGCGAACCACAACGTCTTCTCCGGCAAGGATCTCGCCGGTGCCATCGCGTTCGCGTCGACCCTGTCCTATGCGGTGGTGGCCGACCAGCTGCCGCCCCTCATCGCGAAGGCGCTCGCCTGATCTAATGTGCGGGTGACCAGCGACCAGACCATCACCAAAGAGCAGCACGCCGCGTTCGCTCAGGTCGGGTCGAAGTACTATCCGATTTTCGTCGCGGTCTTCACCGCTCTGGTGATCATCTCCAACGTGACCGCCACGAAGGGCGTCGCGTTCGGGCCGATCATCGGCAACTGGTCGATCATCACCGACGGCGGTTTCATCGTCTTCCCGCTCACCTACGTGATCGGCGACGTGCTGTCCGAGGTGTACGGGTTCAGGGCCGCACGGCGGGCGATCTTCCTCGGATTTGCTATGAACGGGCTGGCCGCCCTCACGTTCTGGGTGACGATCTATCTGCCCGCGGCCGACTTCTACACCAACCAGGAGCACTTCGAGAACATCGTCCACGCGTACACGCAGCTGATCATCGCGGGGCTGGCGGGGTTCATCGTCGGGCAGACCATCAACGCCTGGGTCGTGGTGCTGATCAAGGAGCGCACGAAGGAGAAGCACCTGTGGGCGCGGCTGATCGGCTCGACTTTCGCGGGCCAGCTGGGTGACACGGTGGTGTTCTGCAGCATCGCCGCGGGCGCCATCGGCATCACCAGCGTCGGCGACTTCGCCACGTACACGGCGCTGGGCTGGTTCTACAAGACCGCGGTCGAGGTGATCATGCTGCCGGTGACCTATCGCGTGATCGCTTACATCAAGCGCCACGAGCCGACGTACGGGCCGACAATATGAGCTATCGCTAAGGCTCCTCTGGCAAGGCTCATAGAGGCCGAGCTTTCTTAGCTACTCGCGGGTAAGTTCAGTTACATGAGCGTAACTGCGGATCTGATGGACGTCGGGACTCTCGCCACCATTCATGAC
>JBKOYU010000281.1:0-8882 GCA_046725575.1 Actinomycetota bacterium
GTTGGAGACGTACCACCAGCCGTTCACGGTGGCGAACGACAGCGCCATCACGAACAGCACCGTGGCGGCGAACACCGCCCTGTTGCGCCGCGACTTCATCGCGGCGGCGGTGATCGCGACCGCTGCCAGCGCGCCCAGCGAGCCCGCGAGCCCGGCGAAAACCCCGAAGTGGTGGGTCCACTTGGTGGGAGTGAACATCATCGCGAGGAACGAGATGATGGTGATGCCCACGATGCGCCGGCTCGGCCCGAGCGCGGTGCCGGGAATCCGGCCCTTGCGCAACGACATTGCCACCGAGACGGCCAGCGCCAGCAGCAGCGTCAGCACCGCGAACCGGCGCGCCACCGAGCCGTCGGGGCTGGTGGTGAACAGCCGCTCGTAGCGGATGTGCTCGTCGAACCAGCTCAGGCTGGGCCCGACCGCGGACTTGAAGGTGCTGGCCTGGATCTCGCCGATCAGTGTCTGGTCGCGGAAGATCAAAATGATCGTCACCGTGCAGGCGGCCAGGATCGGCGCCAGCAGGGCGAAATAACCGAATCGCGAAGTATGCCGCGCCACAATGGTTTTCAGCGGGCCGACGGCAACCAGCAGGGCACCGACGGCCGCGATGCCCGTCGGCCCGGAGAACAGCGTGAGCGCGCCGATGATGATCGCGATGGCGACCGGCAGCATCCGGTTGGTGGCGACGCCGCGCTCGACGGAGCACCAAGTCAGCAGGATGCCAAGGGCGATAATCGGTTCCGGCCGCAGTCCGTTGTTCAGCGGCAGCCAGAACGCCAGGAACATACCTGCGGCCGTCCACACCGCGGCGCGGCTGCTCTTGACCGCGTGGCCGAGCCGCGGGATGACCTCGCGGCTGATCAGCCACCAGGACGCGAGCGCCATCACCAGCGTCGGCAGCCGCACCCAGGCGCTGTTGGTGCTGACGTGCGCCCACAGCGCCAGCAGGTCGTAGTACCAGCCGAACGGCGCTTCGGGCGTGCCGAACCATCGGTAGTAGTTGGCCATGTAGCCGGCGTGCTCGGACACCCTGGCCATGGTCAGGATGTAGCCGTCGTCGGATGTGTTGGCGCCGACGAAATGCCACCACACCAGCACGACGGTCACCACTCCGTCCAGCGGAGTCACCGACCACAAGCGGGGCGGCAGGATGCGCTTGACCCGTCTGCCGTCGGCGGTGTCCAGGACGTGCAGCGCGCCCAGGGCGATCACCGTCAGTGCGACCCCGACGATCATCGCCAGCATCTTCAGCAGCGTCGGCGAACTGCTGTAGCGGGAATCGATCGTCGCCGAGAACTGCAGGCCCGGCGGGGCGGGCCCTGACAGGTCGGTGAAGACACCGACAATCTGCGGCCGGAAGTCATAGCCACTACGTTCGCCGCGCAGCGGCTTGCCGGGATCGTCGGATTCGCGACCCGTTACCAGGCCGACGAATTCGCCGGTGACCTTGTCGGCGTGCGCGGTGAACGCGAGCCGCTGGCACGCCGGGCTGAGGACCTGGTTCAGCGGGGCGCTGACCACCGGGGTATTGCGGACGATGACGAGAAGATCGTTGTTGACCCGTTCGATGAGCAGCCCACGGTCGACGGCCTTCGGCGCCTGCTTCGGCACCGTCGAGAGCAGCACGGTCTTGCCCGGTCCGGCCAGCCCGGCGGCACTACACGGCACGGTGATGTTCAGGTCGGTGGCGACGTATCCGATCAGCGGCGCGTTGACGCTCTGCAGCACGCCATTCTGCGGCCAGTTGAGCTGCCCGGTGGTTTGGGTGACGGGCAGCAGGGGTGTGGCGATCGCCAGCGCCGCCCCGAGCAGCCCGGCAACGATGGCGATGATGCGCGCGGTGCGATGGTTGCCCGCTGCGGTCACGGGGCTTGATGGTAATTGGCCTGTTTGCGGCGTTGTGTCGGTGGCCATCACCCGGTCCTGCTCCCGCGAGACTGCACTTTCGGAGAGAAAGTGCGAGTGAGCCGCTCAGTAACTACAGTTTCGGCGCTCATCGACCGGGTTCCGTCCTGATCGCCAAGATGAAAGGACCGACGGTGGAGACGTCGAAGCGCGGGTCATCAAACAGCGCGTTGTCCAGCGCGACGTGGTAGCGGCGGACATTGGGCTGGTTGGGATAGACGTCCGAGGCCAGCCTCAGGGTGTACGTGTCATTGGCGCCGCGGCGCATCAAGAACACCGTAGGCGGCTTCCACGGCAGCTTGTCCAGCGCCGCGATGAACTGGTCGGCGTTGGTCAGCGTGGCCCAGCTTTCGATCGCGGCCGCCCGCTGGTCGAACTGCGCGAGCGGGTTGGCGTAGTGCGACGTCAGACCCTGGAAGCCGTAGTACGGATAGTAGGACAGGAAGCTGTAGTCCGCGGTGAGCACGACGGTCTCGTTGCGCGGCACGCCGGTGGCCTCGCGGATCTTGGCGTCGATCTCGCGGTAGTACTGCTCGGCGCCGGGCGGCCGCCGGTCGGCGCGTTGGCCGTAGCCGTCGGTATCGGTGTAGGCGACGACGATGTCGGAGCGCAGCACGTCCGGGATGTCCTGGCTGAACGTCAACGCGCCGATCGCGCCGAGAGTGGCGGCGGCGGCGACGACGCGGCGGGAATTCTCGGGTTTGACGCGGGCAGCCAACGCGCGGGTCACTTCGATGAACCCGAACGCGCCGGCCGCGGTCAGCAAGATCGTCAGCGTGGGCTGCAGCCGGAATGACAGCAGCGTGGTGCCGAGCAGGGTGGTCAGCATCGACAGCAGCGACCAGGCGTAGACCGCGAGCACCGCGATGGCCAGCGCACCGGCGCGGGTCGAGCTGCGGGCATAGACCACCAGCCAGAGCGTGCCGAGCATGCACAGCGCGCCAAGCAACGTGAAGTGCAGCATCGGGAACTCGAGCTGCGCGCCGGCCGACGGCAGGTAGTGCTGCGCGGTGCCAGAGTCGGCGGGGTGGCCGTTGATCGCGGCCACGAGGTACGGCCCCCAGCCGAGCAACCCGATGGCGCCTGCGAAGACGGCAATGACGACCAGCCGTACCACCGGCTCCAGGCGTCTGCGCGCCACCGCGAGCACCATTCCCATGATCGCCAGCGTGAACGCGGCGTAGAGGAACAGCAGGGTGTAGAACAGCGCGGCAACGCCGAGGAAGACGCCTGTGCCGATGACGGCGGCCCAACCGCCGGAACGGGTTCCGCCCCTCAGGCCCGACCACGCGAGCACGAACACCGCTGGCAGCAGCACGGCGATGATCGCGGCGTACGGCTCGGTGGGTGAGTAGGCCAGCGCTGCGGCGGCGGTGGCTGTCGACACGATCAGCGAGTACTCGAAGCGAATCATGCTGGCCCACAAGACGAAAGCCAGCACGACGGCGATCGTGATGGAGATGATCGCCCATGGCTTGAACATCTCCCACGCAGGCGTGCCCGTTAGCGCCGCGAACCGGCCGCCGATCCAGAACCAGCCCGGCGGATAGTACGGCGGCAGACCATAGTAGGTCATATCGTGCGGGCCTGCGGTGTCGGTGAGCCGGGTCACGTACTCTGTGCGGAACTGCTGGTCGACCGAGATGCCGAAGAGGTAAAGCTTCGTTGCGCCCAGCGGCATGGCGAGCGTGACGACGGAGAATGCGGACAGGAACACCAGCGCGCCGCTCTTGGCCAGCTTGTGCCGTCCCCGTCGCCAGATCAAGCCGGAGGCGAGCAGGCCTGCCAGGCAACCGAATTGGCCGACGGTCGTCAACGCGTGCAGCTGATTCGACGAGTTGTAGGCCGGCCACTCCACCCGCGATATCGCGACGAGGGCGACCACCGCAACGACCACCGCCACGACGATCGCCACCGCCATCTGGCCGATTACGGCCAGTGCGCTACGCATCATCGACCCCCGGTCGCTTCGCTCCTGCCCGCCGGACGCTAGACGGGGAGCTTGCGGAAAATGGGCCGCGGAATATGTCGCAACACCATCATCACGTACCTGAACGCCCGCGGCGCCCATACCAGTTCCTTGCCCTTGGCCGATGCCGTAACCGCCAACTCGGCGACGTACTCCTTGTCGACGGTAAACGGCGCTTCCTTGGTGCCCGTGGATTTCCAGTGCTCGATGGTCGTGCTGGTGCGCACCTGCCCGGGCCTGATCACCAGCACGCGAACCCCATGCTCGCGCAGTGCTTCCCCGAGACCGAGGTAAAAACCGTCGAGGCCGGCTTTGGTGGATCCGTACACGAAGTTGGACCGTCGCACCCGCTCACCGGCAGCCGAGCTCATTGCGATGATCTGGCCGAAGCCCTGCGCGCGCATCTTCTCGCCGATCAGTACACCCACCGAAATTGCTGCGGTGTAGTTGACTTCGGCGATTTGCACAGCCTTGCGCTGGTTCTGCCACAGCTCTTCGGCGTTGCCGAGCAGGCCGAAGGCGACGATGGCCACGTCTATATCACGTGGGCCGCCGCCGTCCGAAAAAGCCTGATCGATGACCTTGGGATGGCTCTCCGTGTCGACGGCGTCGAAGTCGATTACCTCGACCGACTTGGCGCCCGCAGCCTTCATTTGCGCGACGGCGTTGTCCCGAAGTGGGTCGTCGGGCAGCGCGGCGAGCAGGACGCGTGCCCGCGCGTTGCGCAGATAGCGCTCGCAGATGGCCAGCCCGATCTCGGATGTGCCTCCGAGCAGCAGAATGGTCTGGGGATTGCCTACGGCGTCGAGCACCATCTAGAGCAGCTCCAAGCGTCGGGCCATGTCGGAGGCGAACACGCCGTTCGGATCCACCTTGCGGCGCACGGCAATCCACTCGTCGATTCGCGGGTACATGGCATGGAAGGTCTCGGCGGTCGTGCGGTTGTCTTTAGCTGTGTACAGCCGGCCGCCGAACTCCAGCACTCGCCGGTCGAGTTCATTGAGGAACTCGTTGAGGCCTGGCTTGATCTGAAAATCGACGCAGACATTCCAGCCAGGGATCGGGAAGCTCAGCGGCGCTTGGTTACCCGGCCCGAACAACTTGAACACGTTGAGGAACGAGTAATGGCCCGACTTCTGGATGTCGTACATGATGTCCTTGAAGGGCTCGACGGCCTCGGTGGGCACCACGAATTGGTATTGACCGAATCCTGCTGAGCCGTACGCGCGGTTCCACTCACCGACCATGTCGAGCGGGTGGTAGAACTGCGCCAAGTTCTGCGCTTTGCCGCGGTACGTCTTGCCCATGCGGTACCAAATCTCGGTCATCGTCCCGAAGATCAGCTTGTTGCCGAGCCCACTGGGAAAGATGTCGGGCATCGTGAAGTACTGCGGCGCATCGAATTTCAGCGGATTGCGCTGCAGTTTCTTCGGGAGCTGGTCGACCGTGGCCAGGGACCCCCGCGAGATCACCGCGCGGCCGAGCTTGGGCGGCGCACTGATCGCGTCGAACCATCCCGACGAGTAGGTGTAGTTGTCTTCGCTGCCGTCGCTGTGGAACGCGATTGTTTCGTCGAGGCCCGATGTCACGTCGCCGTCGGCGATGAAATAGGCCGTCACGGTGGGCGTCATCTCGATGGTCGCGCGCAGGATGATGCCGGTCAGCCCGTTGCCACCGACGGTGGCCCAGAACAGCTCGGTCTCGGGCCCCTCGGGGGTCAGCTGGCGGATCTCCCCGTCGGCGGTCAACAGGTCCATCGACCGCACGTGATTGCCGAAGCTGCCCGCGCTGTGGTGGTTCTTGCCGTGGATGTCGCATGCGATCGCGCCGCCGACGGTGACCTGCCGGGTGCCGGGCAACACTGGCACCCACAGGCCGAGCGGCAGTGCGGCCCGCATCAGTTGGTCCAGATTGACACCCGCATCGACAACCACCAGGTGGGTGTCGCTGTCCATCGTGTGGATCTTGTTCAGGGCGGTCATGTCGATGACGAGCCCGCCGCCGTTCTGGGCGTTGTCACCGTACGAGCGGCCCAGTCCGCGCGCGATCACCCCACGCCCGTCCGCCTGGGATACCGCCTTCGCGATCTCCTCGGGATCTGGGGTTGACAGCATCTGCGCGACACTCGGCGCGGTGCGGGCCCAGCCGGTGAGCCGCCGGGTACTGGTCTCAAACATCGTGACGAGGGTACCGCCTGCCGCTTGCGGGTCAGCGCAGCCGGAATATGACCGCCCGCTGGACGATGAAGTTGATCACAGTCGCAGTGCCCTGGGCGATGACGTAGGCCACTGGCACGGCCCACGCCCGGTAATCGAATAGATGCAGGCACACATGATTGAGTCCGACCTGTACGGCGAAGGTGATGGCGTAGAGCGCCATCACCCCCATGAACCGGGCGGTACTGGGCTCTGCTTGGAAGGTCCATCGCCGGTTGATCAGGTAAGCCGTGACCGTGCCGACGGCCAGGCTGGTTGCCTTGGCCAGGTCGACCTGCACTCCGAGCGCCTTGTAAAGCAGCACGTAGAGGCCGAAGTCGACGATCCCCGAGAAACCGCCGGTGACGACGAACCGCCACGCCTGGGTCTTGAGGGTGAGGTTCGGCGACATCGGGGGCTCGGCCACCCGGGCAGCTTAGCCAGCCAAGCCGCTTGCCCTCAGCACACCACACAGTGCCTCGACCGCGCTGCCGAATGCATGCTCGGATGGAGCGGCGAAGCCGACGATGATGCCGTCGCGGTTGGGGACCTCGGCCAGTGGATGGCGCATCCGCGACAGGCCCTGCAGCGCAATACCGGTCTCACCCGCCCGTCGCAGCACTTCGTGCTCGCTTCCCTCGGGCAGAGTCAGCAGCACGTTCACACCTGCGGCCAGACCGCTGATCCCGACGTCGAATCCGGCGAGCGCGTCGACGAGGACGTCGCGCCGCCGTCGGTAATGCGCACGCATCCTTCGGATGTGGCGGCGGCGTTCTCCGAACGCGAGCTCGGTCAGGTCATCGCGATGGCGCTGACCATCAACGCCTGGAAGCGGATTGGCGTGACAACGCGCCTGCCGCTGCCCAAGCGCTAATACGGTCGAGGGGTGAAGACCCGGTCCGGTGCAGAGATCGTCGTCGACGGCGACGTGGTTTACAAGCTGCACCGGCCGGGCACCGACCCGCGAGGGCTGGGAACCCGGCTCCGCATTGCGGCCGAGTCGGGTGTTCTGCTCGAACCACTGAGCACCGTGCCCGAGCGGGTGGGCTTACGCTGGCGTACCCGATGGCCCAGAGTGGAAACCGTTGTGCCACAACCCGAATGCGTGCCGTGGGCCGAGGCAGGCCGACTGTTGGCACAGCTGCACTGCGAGTCGATACCTATGCGGATGCCGCCACATGGCTGGCCGCACCGGCTGCGGCGGATGCTGCGATCCACCAACGATGCCACCGTCCGGGGTGCGGCGGCCGAGCTGCCAGCTGAGGTGTGGCGGGCCGGCTCACCGGATCGGCCGACGACGCTTGTGCACGGCGACTGGCATCTCGGCCAGCTCGGCCGCCGATCCGGGTCATGGGTACTGATCGACGTCGACGACCTCGGTGTGGGTGACCAGGCGTGGGACCTCTCGCGACCCGCGGGCTTCTGGGCGGCGGGACTCATCCCCGACAACGATTGGACCACGTTCTTGGAGGCATACCGCGACGCCAATGGCTCCGCGCTGCCGCCGGGGGACCCGTGGCCGGTGCTCGAGCCGTTCGCCCGCGCCGCCGTCGTTCAGGCCGCCGCGCATCACCCCGACGATGAGCTGATGCTTGCCGCCTGCGAGCGGATGCTCTAACTGGAGAAGAACAGCCTGCCGAATCCCTGCTTCCGGTAGTACTTGTTGCCCCGATGGCCCCAGCCCGGGCCGTAGTCATAGCCGTGCTGGACCGGCGGTGGCGGCGGTGCCGACTGGACGAACCGGTTCTCCATCTGCGTCAACGACTCCAGCTCGCCGAAGTCCAGGAAGATGCCGCGGCAGGTGTCGCACTGCTCCAAGTGGATGCCGTTGCGCTCGTAGGTCTTCATGACGCCGGCGCACTTCGGGCACAGCAGCGTGTTCCCCACACCGGGTGATGGGGCGGACTTCGGTGGTTCGTATGGCGGGATGCTCATATCTCGACAACGGCCGAGCACCCTGCGAAGTGCCTGGGAGCTAAAAGGGCGGCGGGTCGGCGTCATAACGGGCCCGGTTCTGCGCGCGTTCGCGTTCGACCCGGTAGGCCCGGTCTTGGGCTCGGGTGCGTTTTCGCTTGGGCATCGCCAAGTCGCGATACGGGGTAGGCGGGAGACTGTTGGGAAGAATCAACGTCTGCGTGGGGATCGCGAGCTGTGGGAAGAACGACGCACCGAGAGGTTGGGTGGTGTAGGTGCGCCCGCGCGGTGAGGTCCACACGATGGCGCGCCGTCGGGCAGTTGGGTTTCGGTCCAGCCGGCCGACGGCCGACCATGGCTAACCGCCTACCTGTGGATGAATTCGCGACTGGGGATAACTTCAGCCAGGTGTCGGACCCGTCAGGTAACGCTGCGTGGTCGGGCCGATCCATCCGACGAGTTCGTCGATTCCAGCAGACGCGATCGGCTCGATCCGCAGCTGGTAGCGCGCGAACGCCAGCCCCATGAGATGCGAGGCGACCAACTCGACGCGTAGCACCGCGTTGTCCACGCCGAACTCCGCGGCTACCCGCTCGGCGACGGGCCCGGCCAGGGTGTCGTAGAGCAGCTTTTTGGCCAGCGGTTGATCTGCTGCCGATCGCCACACCGTCAGCAGCGGCTCGAAAGTGTCGCCCTCGTCCCAGCGCTCGATGAAGCGCCGCACGAGGCGTGCGCCGATCTGATCGTGTCCGTCGTCGAGCATGCCGGCCAGCTGGTGCAGCGGATGCTCCGGGATGTCGATCACCGCCGTGCTGAACAAGCCTTCCTTGTTGCCAAAGAAGTAGTAGACCATCGCGACGTCGACGCCGGCGTCGGCGGCGATCCCGCGCACAGTCGCC
>JBKOYU010000301.1:0-6393 GCA_046725575.1 Actinomycetota bacterium
GTCGTCAACTGGTCGGTCACCTTTGTTTCGTCGACCGTGGCGGGCGCGACGAGGTTCGCGGTGATCCCATGTGGCGCCAGCTCGAGAGCGATGTACCGGACGAACTGGTCCAGTGCCGCCTTGGCTGTGCCCAGCGTGATCATGCCGTCGCGGGGCCGGCGGGATAACCCGGTGCTGAGGTAGACCAGCCGGCCGTAGTGTCGGGAAATCATCTCCGGCACAACAGCTTTGGTGATCAGGAACGCGGCACGCAGCTCGCGGTCCAGCTTGTCCCCGAGCTGCTGCCAGCTCAGATCGGCGAACGAGGTGACCTCGAAAGGGATAAATGCGTTGTGCACGAGCACGTCGACCCCGCCCCACCGTTCTTCGGTTTCGCGCACCATTGCGTCGACATCGTCGGCCTGGCGTCGCCACGGGTCGACCTTCGATTCGTTCACCGGCCGCTTCGTGCTCGTGCTGGAGGACCTCGCGGTCGATGAATGCGAGTTCCCCGACACCCTGCATCCGCTTGACAAGGACCAGGCCGGCGTGATCATCGAGCTTCTGGCGCGCCTGCACGCGACGTTCTGGGAACGTGTACCCAACTGGGTGTACACCGCCTCGGCCGACAGCGCATCACTGCTCACCGGTCCGCTCCTGAAGACCTCCGCCCGTCGTCTCGCCGAACGCACCGACATCCCTGTCGAGAACGGCCGCTTCATCGACGAGAACTACCGCGCCGTGGCACGACTCATCGCCACGCCACCGCACACGGTCATGCTCCTTGAGAAGTCCCTGTGATTCGGCTTCGGCCCCGTAACCGCGGGTTTCACGTTTTACCATCATCTGAACCCACCGATTGAGGCCGAGGACGTGAACGAACCATTACGCGCATCCGACAGCGGCGAGGACACGTCGACGCGGCATCGGATTCTCGTCGCCACCGCGGAGGTGCTCGGTCGCAGTGGACAGACGAAGCTGAGCCTTTCGGAAGTGGCGCTGCAGGCCGGCGTGTCTCGACCGACGCTGTACCGGTGGTTCGCCTCCAAGGGCGAACTGCTCGACGCGTTCGGCGTCTACGAGCGCGAGATGTTCGACACCGGCATCAGCCGGGCGACGGCGGGTCTGCGTGGGACAGAGAAGCTCGATGCCGCGCTGCGGTTCATCGTCGAGTACCAGCATTCGTACTCGGGTGTGCGACTGGTCGACATCGAGCCTGAGGTCGTTATCGCCCAGCTGAGCAGGATCATTCCCGTCATGCGAGCACGCTTGCTGAAGCTGATGTCCGGACCCAACGGAGGCGTCAAGGCCGCGACCGCGATTCGGGTGGCCGTGTCGCATTACATCGTCCGCAGCGACGACGACGATCAGTTCCTCGCCCAGCTTCGTCATGCGGCGGGGATCAGGCAGAACGGGTGACATTTCGCCGCTAGTTTGTAAAGCTGTCTCCCACGACGGGACTACAGACTCAGACGGGCGTGCTCCCCGGTGTCGTACGGCGTCACGGTGCAAACAGCGTCGGCTGCACGTAGTCGCGATCGCCAACAACACCATCTACGGGTTGTCCGGTGAGGTCAGCGGCGCCGACGTAGACCGGGCGTTCGAGGTGGCCAAGCGGATGCGCACGGGCAACGTCACGATCAACGGCAAGAGCCATCGACGGCGACACAGCGCGGGTGCGGGCGATGTTCTACAACCCGATGCAGTTGCCGGGGATGACGGATCTGAGCTACTGCGGCGGCTACTACCACCACCACGAACTTGTCCGCACGCCCGACGGGTGGCGCAGCCGTCATCTCCGTGAGGAGAACGTGTGGTTCGTCAACTCGCCGGCCGGCGCTCCGGAACCGCATTTGTAATTTTGCCCGCGTAGCGAGCGACAACATCGACTATGTCGGATGCGCGTGTCACGGTTCGACAATGGACACCAGCCATCAACTGCACGGCATAGAGCTCCGCTACGCGCTCACTATGTATCTGTTGCAACATGGGCCCACTACTGTCAACGAGCTCGTCGAGGCGATGGAGTGGCAGGGCTTTCACTTCAATGGCCGGGCATCGAAACAGGTTTCGGATGCGTTGCGCTGGGAGAGGCGACGCGGCAGGGTTCGTCGCATCGCGCGCGGCCTCTACGGCCCCGGATGTGTACCACGCGGGACGGAGTACCGAATTCACCAGCGCGTACTCGCACTGCGCGCCGCCGCGAAACCGTTGTGGCTCGGAGGTACCCGGCTGTAGATCTACTTGTCGCTCGGTACGCGGGCAATTTCGAACATGTCTCCCGGCGCCGCGTGTCAGCCCTCGGCCGCCAGTTGTCCACAGGCCGCGGCGATTTCGCGGCCACGGGTATCACGCACCGTGCATGACACGCCCCGTGCCCGCACACGCCTCACGAACTCCCGCTCAGCCGCCTTCGGGCTGGCGTCCCACTCGCTGCCGGGCGTCGGATTCAAGGGTATGACGTTGACGTGCACCAGCGGTCCCAGCGCACCGTGCAGCCGTTTGCCCAAAAGGTCGGCCCGCCAAGGCTGGTCGTTGATATCGCGAATCAAGGCATATTCGATCGACACTCGTCGCCCGGTCACGTCGGCGTAATACCGTGCCGCGTCAACGGCCTCGGAGACCTTCCATCGATTGTTGACCGGGACGAGCGTGTCGCGCAGCTCATCGTCGGGCGCGTGCAACGACAGCGCCAGCGTGACGCCGAGCCGTTCGTCTGCGAGCTTGCGGATCGCCGGGGCCAGCCCCACCGTCGACACGGTCACCGACCGCGCCGAAATGCCGAACCCTTGCGGGGGTGCCGCGGTGATGCGGCGCACCGCCGCCAGCGTCCGGTTGTAGTTGGCCAGCGGTTCGCCCATGCCCATGAACACGATGTTGGACAGCCTGCCGTGGTCACGGTCGCGCAACTCCACCGCTGCGGCGCGCACCTGCTCGAGGATCTCCGCCGTCGACAGGTTGCGGGTCAGCCCGCCCTGCCCCGTCGCGCAGAACGGGCACGCCATGCCACAGCCCGCCTGCGACGAGATGCAGACCGTGTTGCGCTGCGGGTAGCGCATCAGCACCGATTCGAACGTCGTGCCGTCGACCGCCCGCCACAGCATCTTTCGTGTCTCGCCGGCGTCGCACTCGATCTCACGCACCGCGTCGAGCAGGCGCGGGAACAACGCGTCGGCGACCTGTTCGCGCACCGCGGCGGGCAGATCGGTCATCTGATGCGGATCGGCGATCAACCGGCCGTAGTACTGGTTGGCCAGTTGCTTGCCACGAAACACGGGCAGCCCAAGGTCCGCGACGGCGGCGGCGCGCGCGTCTTCGTCGAGGTCGGCCAGGTGCCGCGGCGGCATGGCGCGTCGCGGAGCGTCGAAAACCAAGGGCAAGGACGTGGGCATGATGTCCTGTCAGTATCTCATCCTGGGATGGCCGAAATTGATTGGCGATGGCGGGCGTTGGTCGCAACTATGGAGCGCATGGCCACGCGGACGATGCCCCTCGGCGCTGCGTCGGCGCTGACGTTCTTCTATGCGCTCGGCTATCCCATTGGCGCGCTTGCTGTTTCGGTGATGTCACCGATGGCGGTCCTGGTGTTCCGGTTCGGTCTGGCCGCGGCGATTCTGTCCGGTTGGGCCCTTTTGGCCCGGGTGACGTGGCCCACAGGCCGCACGCTCGCCCACGTGCTGATCAGCGGGCTTCTTGCCCAGGGCCTGCTCTTCACCTGCCTGTATCTGGCGCTGATGCACGGTGCGCCTGCGGTGCTCGGCGCGGTGATCATCTCGATGAACCCGGTGGTCACGGCACTGCTGGCGGCGATGTTGCTCGATGAGGGTCTCACCAGGACTCGGGTCGGCGCGCTCGCACTCGGCGTGGTCGCGGTGCTTGCGGCCTGTGCGGGACGGCTGGTGGCTGTGGGTGGCGTCGATCCTGCGGTCCTGCTCATCCTCGTCTCGCTGTTCAGCGTCGCGGCAGGCGGCGTCTACCAGCAGAAGTTCTGCTCCGGCGTGGACTTCCGGGCGACCGCGGCGCTGCAGAACGCGGTGTGCGTCGCCCCGGTCATCGCGCTGGCAGTGATCATGCCGTTCACGGTCGGTGACCCGTGGAAGGCCGCGGGTGCAGTGGCTGCGGTGGTCCTGCTGAACGCGGTGCTCTCCATGACGCTCTACGTCCACGGGGTCAACGAATACGGCGCCGCCGCGGTGGCAATGCTCTTCACGGTCATCCCCGCGGTCGCAGGCGTGCTGTCCTGGGTCATGCTCGGCCAGCGTCCGGATATCGGGATCGCGGTCGGCCTCGTCGTCGGCGCCGCGGCGTGCTGGCTGAATGCCAGGGGGTCACGCCAGCAGCGTCAACACGATCCAGCCGGCGACGGCCGACGGCAACATGGCGTCGATCCGATCCATGATCCCGCCGTGCCCCGGTAGCAGCGTGCCCATGTCCTTGATTCCGAGGTCGCGCTTGACCTGCGACTCGACCAGGTCGCCCAGCACGCCAGTGATCACCAGCATTAGCCCTAGCGGCACGCCGACCCACGCGGGTTTGTCCATCAAGAACGCCACCGACAAGACCGCCGCCGTGACGCCGAAGAGCAGCGAGCCGCCCAGGCCCTCCCACGACTTCTTCGGGCTAATCGCCGGCACCATCAGATGCTTGCCGAACAACACACCTGCGACGTAGCCGCCAATATCGGCGAAGACGACGGTTGCGATCACGGTGAACACCCGGGCGCCACCGCGGTCCTGGAAGATCAACAGCGCACTGAAGCCGGCGAACAGCGGCACCCACGTTGCGAGCAGCACGGTCGCCGAAATATCGCGCAAATAGTTCACCGGCTGCTCGCGCAGCTCCTGCCCGACCAAGCGCCACACCATGCACACGACGATCGTTCCGCCATAGGCACCCGCCAGGCCGGCCGGACCGTAGGGCCACGTCAGCCAAATCATGGCCAGGCCGCCAATCAACAACGGAATCACGGGAAGCGCGTAGCCCGCCTCGCGCAGCCGTCGGACGACCTCGTGAGTGGCGATTGGAATGAAAACCGATAGCACGGGCAGCCACCAGATCGGCGCAAACAGCAAGACGCCGATCGCCATGGCGCCCAAGAGCACACCCACCCCGATCGCGGCGGGCAGATTGCGGCCCGCGCGGGATGCTTTATTGGGCGGCTCGGTCGGGCCGGCGTCAGTGTCTGCCACGGGAGTCGCTCGCTGATCGGCCACTAGACCTCCAGCAGCTCGCCTTCTTTGTGCTTGACCAGCTCGTCGATTTGGCTCGTGTACTGGTGGGTGGCCTTGTCGAGGTCCTTCTCGGCGCGGGCTACCTCGTCTTCGCCGGCCTCGCCGTCCTTCTTGATGCGGTGCAGCTCCTCCATCGCCTTGCGGCGAATGTTGCGCACCGAGACCCGCGCGTCCTCGCCCTTGGACTTCGCCTGCTTGACCAGGTCGCGGCGGCGCTCCTCGGTCAGCTGAGGGATGGCGATGCGGATGACGTTGCCGTCGTTGGTGGGATTCACGCCGAGGTCGGAGTTGCGGATCGCATCCTCGATCTTGCGCAGCTGATTGGCCTCATACGGCTTGATGACGACCAGCCTGGCCTCCGGCACGTTGATGCTCGAAAGCTGCGTGATCGGGGTCGGCGACCCGTAGTAGTCGACGTTGATGCGCGAGAACATGCCGGGATTGGCGCGGCCGGTGCGGATCGACGACAAGTCGTCGCGCGCCACCGACACCGCCTTCTCCATCTTCTCTTCGGCGTCGAAGAGGGTTTCGTCGATCACGGTGGTTACTCCCGTCAGGTGGTGACCAGTGTTCCGATCTTCTCACCTGCGACCGCTCGCGCGATATTCCCGTCGATGAGCAGGTTGAACACGAGGATTGGCATGCCGTTGTCCATGCACAGACTGAATGCCGTGGCGTCGGCGACCTTCAGGCCCCGGTCGATGACCTCGCGGTGGCTGATCGCGGTGAGCAGCTCGGCGTCGGGGTCCACACGCGGGTCGGCGGTGAAGACACCGTCGACGGCCTTGGCCATCAGCACCACCTCGGCGCCGATCTCCAGCGCACGCTGGGCGGCTGTGGTGTCTGTGGAGAAGTAGGGCAAGCCCATGCCTGCGCCAAAGATCACCACCCGACCCTTCTCGAGGTGCCTGCGCGCCCTCAGCGGGATGTAGGGTTCGGCGACCTGTCCCATGGTGATCGCGGTTTGCACACGTGTCGCGATGCCTTCCTTTTCCAGGAAGTCTTGCAGCGCAAGGCTATTCATCACGGTGCCGAGCATGCCCATGTAGTCGCTGCGGGTGCGTTCCATGCCGCGCTGCTGCAGCTGGGCGCCGCGGAAGAAGTTGCCGCCGCCGATGACGACGGCAACCTGCACTCCACTGCGGACCACCTCGGCGATCTGCCGGGCCACCTGGTGCACGAC
>JBKOYU010000048.1:0-7553 GCA_046725575.1 Actinomycetota bacterium
GGCGATGATCTGCACGTACGAGTGCACCTTCTGCCGCCGCTGCGTCGACGGCCACTTGATGGGTATGTGTCCCAATTGCGGCGGCAACTTGTGCCCGCGGCCGATCCGACCCGCTTTGCTGCTTGACCGCAACCCGCCGTCGCCGCAACGTATCCACGCTGCGACCCCGTGCCCGCTGGCGTAACCGAACGGCCAGCCACTACCGCGAACACCGAGCAGGCCCCCGCGCGCCTGGACACCGCCCTGCAGTCTTCACCGACCGCCGTCTGAGGGTCGGCGACGTCGAGTCGGCACTGGCGGCCATCGGTGCCGAACCGATCCCGATACTCGACGATTACATCGCGCTACCCCGTCAGCGGAAAACTGCGCCGCTTCGTCCCCCTCACCGCCACATAGTCGGCCCACCGGGAAAGCCGGATCTATGGAGTGCAGCACCCCTCAGCGCATTCCGCCGCCGAGACCACCTCAGCACGCAAGCCCGGCGGTCGGCGCCTTGTGCACTTCATTGTGCGCTCTGTCTGTGATCTGAGGCGTGGAGCAGGACCACTCCCGTTGTTGTTGAGGGTATTTCGCCGCCGACTTTCCTCGGTGCGTAATGCTCGTCGGGAGTCGACTATGCGTTGTCGGGCGCGCGAGATCGCGCACGGGTCGAAGATCGTCGCGATGAGCGCGCCGCTGGCCACGCATCTGCTGATCACGGCGCGGTCGTCGGGTGGCCTCTCGCTGCTTTTCATCGAGACCGACTCGGCGGCAACGGGAATCGATGTCCATAACTATCGCACCGTCGACGACCGCCGGGCAGCCGACTTGTGTTTGACAGGCTGCGATTGCCCGCGGACGCGCTGCTGGGCCAAGAGGGCCAGGCGCGGCCGTCGCTGACCCGTGCTCGGGACGAGGGCGCGGCGGCGATCTGCGCCGAGGCGGTCGGCTGCATGCGAAAGGTGTTGGCCGACACCGTCGAATACTGCAAACAGCGCCAGCAATTCGGGCAGCCGATCGGCAGCTTCCAGGTATTGCAGCAGCTGCACGGCGGGATGGGCATGACCGAGGAGCTGGCGATTGGCCACTACTTCAAGCGGCTGACCGCTTTGCAGTACGAATTCGGCTCGACGGACTTCTACGTTGCGCGGTACGCGGAGCTGACGAAGGCGTAGCGCCTGGGCGGCGGAGCCTAGTCACATCGGTCACACCAGCACCGTCAACAGGTCGCACCCTAGTTCGGAAGTTGACATCGCATGCGATATCACGCCCGCAGCGTCAGCGCACCGGAACGGCGACGCCTTCGGTGACCACCAACAGCTGTTCGTACGTCATCGACATCACCGAATCCGCGGTGCCCGCGGCGGTCCAGATGACCGGGTACCGGGCCAACGTCTCATCGACAACCGTGCGTATCCGGTTCGGATGCCCGGTTGGCGCGACTCCCCCGATCACCTGATCGGTCGCGTTGCGCACGAACTGCGGCGCGGCCTTGCGGATCGCGGCGGCACCGAGCGCGCGAGCCAGCAGCTCGGTGTCGACGCGGTGGGCACCGCTCGACATCACCAGCAAGGGTTCGCCGTCGCAGTCGAAAACCAGGCTGTTCGCAATCGCACCGACCTCGCAGCCGAGCTGTTGTGCAGCCGCGACCGCGGTCTTCGCGTCAGCGTCCAGGATCTTGATGTTGGGTTCGACGCCGGCGGCGGCCACCGCAGAAGCGACTCGGGAATTTCGGTTGTCCACGTTTCGTAGGGTAGGGATGTGAGCTCGCGTGGATGGATCTTGTTCCTCGCGATGAGCATCATCTGGGGCATCCCGTATCTGATGATCAAGGTCGCCGTCGAGGGCGTGTCGGTCCCCGTGCTGGTCCTCGCCCGAACCGCGGTCGGCGCGGCGGTGCTGCTGCCGCTCGCGTTCTCCCGGCAGACCCTGACGATCATCCGCAACCACTGGAAGGCCCTGCTGGGGTTCGCGTTCTTCGAGATCATCGCCGCGTGGTGGCTGCTCTCGGACGCCGAACGCCATCTGACCAGTTCGATGGCTGGCCTGCTCATCGCTGCATCACCCATCATCGCCGCGGTCCTCGACCGCTTCACCGGCGGTGAGCGGCTGGGTTACAAACGCATCATCGGCCTCGCCATCGGCATCTCCGGGGTGGCGGTGCTGGCCGGCCCGCACATCGGCGGTAGCACCTGGCCGATCATCGAGGTGTTGATGGTGGCGACGTGCTACGCGATCGCGCCGCTGATCGCCGCGCGCTACCTCGCCGACGTGCCGACCCTGCCGATGACCGCGGTGTGCCTGGGCTTCGCTGCGTTGGTGTACGCCGCTCCCGCGGCGGCCACGTGGCCCGACGAGATGCCTTCCACCCGACTGCTTTTGGCGCTGGCCGGACTAGCGGTGATCTGCACCGCGCTGGCGTTCATCGTGTTCTTCGCGCTCATCCGCGAAGTCGGCGCGGCGCGGGCGCTCGTATTCACATACATCAACCCCGCGGTGGCCTTGGCCGCCGGGGTCATCGTGTTGCACGAGCCGTTGACGGCGTGGAACGTCGCCGCGTTGGCCCTCATTATGGGGGGTTGCGTCCTCGCGACCAGGCGGCACGTGGAAGCGGAACCCGATATCGCAACGGAGCCGACGTCGGTCGCGCCACGGTAGCGCGCAGGACTCGTCCTGATGAGCGCTGGCTAGACCAGCTTCGCATTCTGGACACTCGGCATGAGCAAATATGCGATGCTGACCTCAGCCGTAAGAGCTTGGGGGCGGCGCGCGAATGAAGACCTTAGTCCGTGACCATGCGGATCGTCCGAGCCGACACGTGCCGTGCCAAAGGGCAGGCCGGTGAAGCCCGCCCCATCCGACTACCACTGCCCCGACGAACTCGCCGAGGCGATCGCGATACTGCAACGGTATGGCGACGAGGCAAAGGTGCTCGCGGGCGGACAGAGCCTGATTCCTCTTCTGTCACTACGTCTTTCACGGTTCGACCACCTTGTCGACCTGCGGGCGATCGAGGATCTCCGCGGCGTCGCCGCGGTTGACGGTGCGATACGCGTGGGGGCCATGACCACCCAGGCCAACATCGAGCGCAGCAAGGACACGGCCGCGCTCCCCCTGTTGGCCAAGGCGAGTTCCCACATCGGCCACTTTCAGATCCGCAACCGGGGCACGCTGGGCGGCTCACTTGCGCATGCGGACCCCGCCGCCGAATATCCCGCGACGGCGGTGGCGGTCGACGCTTCGCTCGAGGTTGCCGGCCCAAACGGCAGCCGACGCATTCCCGCTGCAGATTTTCTTCGTCTCGACCTGGGTAACGGCCATGGAGCCGGACGAGGTCTTGGTGGCGGCTCACTTTCCCGTGTGGTCCGGCAGTTGCGGCTGGGCCGTCGTTGAGGTGGCCCGCCGCGCGGGTGACTTCGCCATGTGCGGCGCGGTCTGTGGGGTCCAACTCGACGGTCAACGAGTGAGCCGGGTGGCATTGGCGTTGTTCGGTGTCGGCAGTGCGCCGGTGCGGGCCCGCACCAGCGAATCGGCATTGACCGGGGCCGCGGTGGACGATCTCGACCTGCCGGATATCGGGGCCGAGGTAGCGGCACGACTGGATCCGCCCGACGACGTTCACGCGTCGGGCGAGCAACGCCGCAAGATGGCCAAAGCGCTTGTGCCACGGGTGCTTGCGGCCGCGATCGACGAGGCCAGACATGCGTGAAATTGCGATGACTGTAACGGTCAATGGCGAACGGGTTTCCCGCACGGTGGAGGCGCGGCGTACGCTTGCGGACTTTTTGCGTGATGACCTGAGTCTGACTGGCACACATCTAGGCTGCGAGCACGGTGTCTGCGGCGCGTGCACGGTGTTGCTCGATGGTGACGCGGTGCGCTCGTGCCTGATGTTCGCCGTGCAGGCCGACGGTGCCGAGGTGACGACCATCGAGGGTCTCTCGGAGCGGGGCGGCGGTCTGACGCCAATACAAGCGGCCTTCCAGGCCGAACACGGACTCCAATGCGGTTATTGCCAACACCTGCGGCAAGGCCCCCTACCGCGGCCCGTTCTTGATGTACGGCGTTGCTGTCGAGCAGCTGCTCGACACAGCTGCCCGGCGCATCGGCGTCGATCCGCTGGAGCTTCGACGTCGCAACGTGATTCGCGCCGAGGATCTGCCGTACACACTTCCTAGCACGATGTGCTACGACTCCGTCACGCCGGCCGAGACACTCGATCAGGCGGCGTCGATGATCGACTACGACGGCTTCCGCACCGAGCATACCGTCGCCCGGCGCCAGGGCCGCCACCTCGGCATCGGGATCAGCCTGTGCGTGGAACCGTCGGCCATCGCGTTCGGCGCACTGGGCACCGAGGGCGCGGTGGTTCGGATGGACTACAGCGGCAAAGTGACGGTGGTGCTGGGAAGTTCGAGCACCGGCATGAGCGTTGCGACGACCATGCAGCAAGTGGTCGCCGACCAGCTCGGCTGCGCACTCGATGACGTGAGTGTCATCCAGGGCGATAGCGCGGTCACCCCGTACAGCACCGGAACACAGGGAAGCCGCAGCGCCGTGCTGTGCGGCAACGCCGTTGCCCACGCTGCCATCGAACTGCGGTCGAAGCTGCTTGAGATCGCCGCGAACGCACTCGAGGCGGCCGTCGAGGACCTTGATATTGATGACGGTCGTGTCTTCGTCCGCGGCACGGCTACCAAGGGCATAAGTTTCGCCGAACTGGGCCATTTGGCCTACATCGACCACGACCTGCTCGCACCGGGCACGACGCCCGGACTGGAGGCATCGCACCGCTACAAGGCGCCGCCATTCACGTTCTCCAACGCTTGCCACATATGCACCTGCGAGGTCAATGTCGACACGGGTCGGGTGACGATCCTGCGCTACGTGGTCAGCGAGTACTGCGGGCGAATGATCAATCCGAAGGTCGTGGAGGGTCAGATCTTTGGCGGAGTGGTCCAGGGGCTCGGCGGCGTGCTCTACGAGCACATGCCCTACGACGCCCACGGCAATCCGCTCGCCAGCACCTTCGTCGACTATCTACTGCCAACCGCTTGCGAGGTCCCCACCATTGAGGTCGGCCATATCGAGTCGCTGGCCGCAAACCCGTTGGGCGTCAAGGGAATGGGCGAAGGTGGTGCGATTGCGTCACCTGCCGCCGTCATCAACGCCGTCGCCGACGCGCTAGCGCCGCTGGGCGTCACGATCTCTGGCTCGCCACTGGGCCCCAAGCAGATCCTCGACTTGATCGCGGCAGCCGGCCAGTGAATGCCGGGGCGCCGGCCGTCACTTCGAGTCGACTTCGTCCTGGTACTTCTTCGTCATGTGGTCGATCGCCTGCAGCTGCGTCTGGGCAAGGTCGTCCCGCACTTCGCTCGCGCGGGCCGCGGCGTCAAGCGTTGGTTGCGCCTGTCCCTGGAAGTGGGGGATGACCTCGGCGGCGAACAGCTCGGCTGACCGCTTCGTCGCCGCCGGGTTCGCCCACTCGTGGCCCATCTGCAGCATGCAGCCGAACCCACCGGACTGGTCCCACAGCCGCTGCACCTGAGCACGCGCCTGCCCGGGCGTGCCGATCACGCCTGCGCCCGCGTCGTTGATGATGTTGATCATCTCGTCGATCTGCTCGCCAGGGATGGTCATCTGCGGGAACGCGGCGACCTTCTGGAAGTACCGGAACCACGGCTCGATTCCGAATCTGACATCGGCGCGCGCCTGCTCCTCCGTCTCGGCGATGTGCATCGGCCCAACAAGGGTCCAGTTGCGGCGGTCGACCTGCGTCCCGAACGCGGCGGCCCGCTCTTCGACGATGCCCCAGTGAT
This sequence comes from Actinomycetota bacterium, assembly GCA_046725575.1. Taxonomy (GTDB): domain Bacteria; phylum Actinomycetota; class Actinomycetes; order Mycobacteriales; family Mycobacteriaceae; genus Mycobacterium. The sequence goes on from JBKOYU010000048.1 coordinate 5,799, forward strand.
AGGCGAGCGCGTCGAAGCCTTCGACGACCAGGGTGGCGCCGATCGACAGCAGGCCAATGCCGTGCTTGCCGGCCAGCCGTGCACCGGTCGGCGAGGCGACCGCCGCCACGGCAAGCGGAATGCCGCCATCGGAGTACGGCGCGAGTTGCAAACGCGCGTCGAACAATTCGTGCGTGGCGGTTTTCGCCGTCACGGTCTCACCCGCCAACAGGCGTACGACGATGTCGAGGTTGGTCTCGAGGAGCTCGCGGGTATCGGTCGGGGTCAGACCGATCATCGCGGAGTCGCTGGGCAGCGAGCCCGGGCCCATCCCGCCGATGACGCGGCCATGGGTGAGGTGATCGAGCAGCACCAGGCGCTCGGCAACCCAGAGCGGGTTGTGATACGCGAGCGAGATGACCCCGGTGCCGAAGCGGATTCTCTTCGCCCGTTCGGCGGCTGCCGCGATGAAGAGCTCGGGTGAGCTGATGATCTCGCTGCCCGCGGAGTGGTGCTCGCCGTACCAGATCTCGTCGTAGCCGAGCGCATCGAGATGCTCTGCGAACTCGAGGTCCCGCTGCAATGCCAACGTCGGGTTGGTGCCCGCGCGGTGAAACGGTGCGATGAAGTATCCGAACCTCAGCCTGGTCATCTAGCGCCTCCTTGCGCAAGCAACATTCGCCGTACAGACCAGACCAATCTTGCACGGCGTCATCAGTAGATGACACGTCTGCGGAGAAACGAGCCGCAACCCTCACGGCGTGCGTACAGAGGCGCCGGCCGCTCGCCTGTGTGAGTGGGTGTTTGGTTCCGCCCGCATCGCCTCTCTGTCGATGACAAGCAGTTGGGTGGCTTGGATTGCCACGAGCGAAACTAGGCGTTCCCAGTAGCCGTGGCTCGCTTGTGCGCACAACCCGCAGAAGCGCCGCTGCCGCTGGGTGACACCTGGACAAGCAACGAGGGCGATTTCGTCACCGTGGAGTTGTTGAATGGTGAGGAGACAGAGGCCTTCGACACCGCCTGCCGCGATGCCGGCGCGCGATTCTCTGGCGGCGTCCTGGCATGCGCGGCGTTGGCCGAACATCAGCTCACCGGCAACGCAACCTACTACGGATTCACCCCATCTGACACCCGTACGGCCGACACCGACACCATGAGCGTGGGCTGGTTCGCCAGCCTCTTCCCCGTCACCGTGCCGATCGGCGACGGCGCGTTTCCCGAAGCCGCCCGCGCAGCGCAGAAGTCGTTTGACGCCGGCAAGTACCTGGCGAACGTGCCGTTCGAGCGGGTTCTGGAACTGGCCCCAGTGGACCAACTCGGGATCAAGTTGCCCAGCCGTCCCGGAATGATGTTGTCGTTCCTGGACTTTCGCAAGATTCCCATCGCCGCGTTGTGGGAGGAAACCAACTTCGGTACCTACGGCGACAACCTGTCGCACGGCGGGATCAACATGTGGATCAACCGGCACGTCGGACGAACCACCGTGACCGTCTCCTTTCCCGACAACCCCGTCGCGCGTCAGTCGGTGCACCGCTACATCGCGGTATTGAGCCAGGCGTTCGCGGACGTCGCGAAGACGACCGCGGACTGGATCGAAGAGCTTGTCCACCATGCGAATTCCAGCGAGCTGTGCGCAGTGTGCGTCGGGACCAGGTGAGGACGATGGAGGGATTTCAGACAGTGTCCAATGTTCTGGACCTGGTCGACCAGACGGTGTTTCTTGGCGAGCAGGCAATTCGGGCCACCAGCCTGATCCAGTGCGTGTGGGTGTACGAC
>JBKOYU010000999.1:0-2438 GCA_046725575.1 Actinomycetota bacterium
ACGGGCACGTCTCGTCCCTCGTCGGCCATCGACGAGCCCGTGCGATCGCGTGAGGCGGATGTGCCGCCCAACGACAAGCAGACGTCGCGGGACGTCAATGTTGACACTGAAAACCCGCCGAGCACTCCGCCGGCGACTGAGACGACGGAACCGACCGCGTCCACTTCGGGCGCGACGGACACGACCCACCCGACGATTCGCCGGCTGATTGGATCATTAAAGGAGCTGACACGGCGGTCGCCCAGGTCGGTGGAAAATAAGTCGCCGCAAGGGGACAACGATCGCCACTCATGGCGTGGCCGCCTTTCCGGAGATGGGGCAGCTGGCAGTCCATCGAGTGGGTCGGACGAAAGTAGCGATCCGTCCGCGTCCTCGTGAACCGGTGTAAACCCTTTACCCGGAGGAGGATTCAGCGCGGTTGGGTCTTGCAGCCCTTGCCCTCGGCGGTGCCGCGGGATGACACGAGGACATAGCCAGCGCTGGCGAACAATACGGGCATCATCGCCATCATCCCGAAGATCGTTGTCATCGTGTCACCCCTTTCTGAAGCTTGTTTTGCTGGTTGTTGTGTTAACGGTGTAGACCGCTCTGCGGTTCAACATTCATCGCGTGAGGTCGAATCTTGTGGCGCCGTAGGGCTCGGCGGTCCCGAATGCGAACACGGTGGCGGGAGCGATCTTGTAGACGTGCCACGGCGGCGGGCCCGCCGACGGCGCGCTGTATTCGGCGGTCAAGGCGTCTCCATCGACCTGCGTGGGCCAGCCGACCCTGTTGTACTCCGCAGCGACAGAACGCAGTTCGTCGGCGTCGGTGACGCGCGCGGCGCTGCCCTCGATCACCAGGTCAAACGGATGGGTCGCGACGCTGACGACACAGCGGGCGTCCGCGGCGATGTTGCGTGACTTGCGGGTCCCGGGTCCGGAGGTGAAGTACCAGACGCCGTCGAGCTGGACGAAGCCGACCGGCGTCACGTGCGGTGAGCCGTTGGGGTTGATCGTCGTCAGCCACGCCGTGTGCCGGTTTGGCCCACCGGTGTCGGGTGCCTGGGTGATCTCCGAGGTCAGCGTGTCGCGGACCCGCTCCCAGTCGATGGGCGGCGTCCCGTAACCGTCGAGGTTGCGTTGTTGTGTGACGTTCATATTTGTATGGACCGGGCGGGCCGCAAGAACTCATCATGAGTCATGGCATCCAACCAACCCCGGGTATGGCTGATCACCGGCGCGAGCTCGGGCTTCGGACATGCAATCGCCGAGGCAGCGCTGGCAGCAGGCGACACAATCGTGGGAGCAGCGCGGCGGCCCGACGCGCTCGCCGATCTGGAAATCTCGGCACCGGGCCGGGTCAACTCGATTCGACTCGACGTCACCGACACGGACCGCATTCGCGCCGCCGTCACCGAAGTGCTCGAAGGGCACGGGCGCATCGACGTGTTGGTCAACAACGCCGGTCGCGGAGCCGTCGGCGCCGCCGAGGAAACCAGCGACAGTGAGCTGCGCGACCTGATGGATCTGCACTTCTTCGGCCCTGCCGCGCTGACCCGTGAGGTGTTGCCGCACATGCGGGAGCGGGGAACCGGCGCCATCGTGCAGATGAGCTCGATGGGTGGCCGGTTCTCGTTCCCCGGCGTGGGCGCCTATTCGGCGACGAAGTTTGCGCTGGAAGGCTGGTCGGAGGCCCTGGCCAGGGAAGTCGAACCGTTCGGTATCCGGGTGCTGATCGTCGAACCCGGCGCGTTCCGGACGTCGTTCAATGCCAGCGGCGCACTGCTGCTGTCCAAGCGGATCCCGGTCTACGACGAACAGGTCGACGCCGTCCGCAACAACCTGGCCGAAGGCGACGGCAAGCAGCCCGGCGATCCGGCCAAGGCCGCCGCGGCGATCCTGCTGGCGCTCGATTCCGACGACCCGCCGCTGCGGCTGGCGCTCGGCAACGACGCCGTCGACGGGATCTCCGAGTCGCTCGAGAACGCCAAGGCCGAACTAGCGGCGTGGGAACAGGTCGGCCGGTCGGCGGTGTTCGACTAGGCGCGCTCTACCGTTGCAGTGAAGTCGCCGGACTGCTCGGCGATGGCCCCGACGTCACCATCGAATTCGCCGATGCGCATGATTCCGGTCCAATAACCAACGTTGCCGTAATAGAAGACCAGGTCTCCCTCTGGAGCCCAATATCCGATGTCTCCGACGTTGGGGTCATCCCCTGCTGGCATTCCGTCCACCGAAAGCTTGCGAGGTAGCGGTGCCGTCTTTTCGACACCATTCAAGTCGCGGAAGGTACGGGTCAGCGGGAGTTGCGCAGCGAGATCGTTGGCAGTGGAGTTCTCAAACAAGCGACCGGTCAGCACCGTGTCGCCGATGGTGATGCGGATGGGCGTCCCTGCGGCTGAGGTAGGGGATTCCTCGGTGGGTGTCGAAGCGCCCGGAGACGAAGTGGGCGAGTCG
>JBKOYU010000593.1:0-6527 GCA_046725575.1 Actinomycetota bacterium
ACGCACAACGACAGCGTGTATTCGCACTGTTCGCGATCGGTATGGGCGGGCAGCTCCGCTCCGTCGTGATACACGATGGTGTACGTGTAGGTCGGCTTCACCAGCGTGCCCGCCGCCTGCGAAACCCGTGTCGTCAGATACCGGTGGATCCAGCACGTGATCGGGTCGTTGTACTGATTCCATCGCAATCGCGTCTGCAGGTCGCCGTCCACCAGCCCGCCTCGCCGCAGAAGTCGCCGAAGGTGAAGTCGCAAGGCACCGAGATGGAATGGATGGAGTATCCCGGCGACCGGAGTGAAGCTCGTGCAGGGCCTTGGCGACACATTCGTCGCGGCGATGGATGTCTGGCCGGCCGCCTCGGACGGTTCGACGGCGAGGCCCGCCGACACCAGCAGCCGTTGCCACCGGGCCGGAAGCCCGGCCGTGGACCCGCCGCGCAACAACGTCTGCACCGCGTGCACAGCCTCCGGCCCAAGCCACATCGGCATCGACATGCCGTCGCCGGTGGCGATGCAGGCTACCGGTCCCCGGCTGCACTCAGCCGGTAACCCCAAATCGTCGGTGTGCGTGAGGGTCAGTCCGGGCACAGGAACCGCGTCACCGGCGGAACCCGTGTGAAGCCGGCTCATTGCGCGTTCGGGACATGTGAACAGCGGCTGATCGTCGAGAACGCATGCAAAGGATGGGTAGACGCTCATTCCGGCGCCACACGGCCGACCAAGGCGAACCGGCGCGGGGCGGCGTGACCGTCGCCGGCCGGCTGCACCACAGCGGTCAGCGCCCCGGGGAAGACCCCCGCGGTGTTCGCCGGTGCATCGATTTCGAGGAATTCGTCGGTCGGCGTCACCGCCTCGCCAAGCGATGCGGCACCGTACACGCGTATCACCGGCCTTACGCCCGCGTCGTCGAGCACGACCAGGAAACCGGTACCGCCATCGGGGCCGCCGGTCAGTTCCATCGGGTCGTCGCTCCGCCACGTGATCAAACGGACATCAACGGTGCCGGCCACCGATGGCGAGGACTCGACAAACCGCGCCTGGATCCTCGGTGAGATCCGGTGTTGCCACTCTCCGAGCTCGTCCAAGGTCGCGAAGCTGATCGTCGTGAAGCGGCCGGACCCGTCCCCTGCCGGACGCACGACAGCCTCCGCGACGAAATCGTCGATCCGGTCCCGTGCCCAGTCGAGTAGCTCGGCATGGTCACTGGGACTGAGGATCTCGTCAACAGAGAAGGCGTGCGGCGCTATCGCATCCGCCGAGCCTGACGCGGGTGCCAGCCGCGACGCGGAGGCCGACACGATCGGCGGCATGCGGCTTCGGTCCTGCGACTCGGGGAACAGCGGCGCGAACACCTGCGATCGGCGCGTGATGTAGCGCAGGACGCGGGCGTCATCGGGTGGCAGCTGGTGATCATCGGCGGGCGATTGGCCGGCGAGCCGACAACGAAGCTTGGCAGAAAGTGCCGCACGGCCCGCGGCCGAGAGCTCGACCTTGTGCGTAGCCGCGGTGATCGAGGCGATCCACCCGCCGACGAGCTCGGCAGGGTCGGCCGACGGACGCAGCCGCGCGACATGCCGCAGGATCTGATCGCGGTCAGGGCAATGCAGCAACAAGCCGAGCAGCAGCCGTTGGTCCGTGTCGGTAACCCTGTCCCGCACCAACGAGATTCGGCCCTCCCGCTCCAGCTCCCCCAGCGCGCAGTCCAGTGCATCGGCGTATTCGGCGTCACCCTTGCGCACCGCTTCAACGAGGCGCTGCCCGAACTCGGCCGGAGCGTTGCGTGCCCACTGTGCGACACGCACGATCGGCAGCGGCGCGCCCTCCTGCCCTACCGCCTCGACCATCTCCCCGACCAGGGGGTCCTTCGATCGCTGTAGCACGTGAAGCATTTGCAGACGCGTTGTTGTCACGTCATCGATGAAGAACGGGTTGTACTCCACGCACGGCGGAAGGTAGCCATGCTGGGGCTGTGCGGACGACCGAATGTTTTCGCGGACAATGAAAGTCACCGAGGGACGCTCGAGATGCCACAGCGCGTGCATATATGCGTCTCCGGGCAGTATAGGCCGCACGTCGCCACGCTCGAGCACCTCGAGGTCGGCGAGCTCCATTCTGCCGAGATGAACGTGATCGTCTAGATAACGTGTCTGCTCGAACCGGTAACGCGCGTGCACGCTCGAGCCGGAGAGCACCTGGAACGCCCCCGAAAAGCCGTGTTGGTGTACAGATGTTCTGCTGTCGAGCCAGAAGAGCACCGCGATGTGGAACTCGCGGCCGCGGAACAGCGTGATCGACGCATCGCCGAATTTCGCCTCGGGGTCGGTCTGGATCGTCAGGACATCATCGGTGAACAAGCCACGCACGAAGTCCTCCGCCGTCAGCTTCTCAGCCGGGGAGAATTCCTCCAACACCTCGACCGCGAGGTCAGGGAAACGTCGATGGTCGTTGCGCACAGCCCGCCACCGTGCCTGCAGTTCCCGGCCGATTTGAGTGGCGAGCTGCATCGGCAGATGCCTGCGCGTCGCGTCGCCGCTCGCAGGGCCCCGGCCGTTCACCGGAATCTGCTCGTGGAGTGTCACCGGAATCTCCTTGTCGACCTGCGAAACGAGTGGCCCGGGGAATCTCAGCCCCGGGCCACTCAAAGCGGGATTACTGCTCGCGCGGCATTGGCAGACGGGGCAAGCCGTCTGGGTGCTTGTCCGGCTCCCTGCCGCCCTGCAGCCCGGCGGACTCATCCTCCCTGGGCGACAAATCTTCGAGCTCTTCGCGGTCTTTTCCGTTATCGCTATCGCTCATGGCCTGTTCTCCTGTCGCTTGCCGTGTTGTTCCTGCCCGGGCGACATCGACGTCCGGGCGAATTGATCGTCCGACGAAGGTCTTGTCGGATTCTTGGTTTGCTGGTCGTGCGAGGTAATCGTAGGACCCAGATCGCGACTCCCGATCCCAATTATGTAAATCAGTCTGCTCGCGGTGGATGGGCAGGGTTTTAGCAAGAATCTGAGGAAGAACCCCGTCTTGAAGTAGCGTCCACCAGGTGATGGGCCGGGCGGGACAACCAGCAGCAGATTCCGACGACTACGGCGAGGCGACTGCGACTCCGGCGGCGTTTCGAGTTGCCCTGGTATGTATGCCGTTCGCCACTGCAGATATGCCCGCCATTCAAATCGGACTCCTTACTTCACTGGTGAAACGTGCGGGATTTCTGGCCGACGGCTTCTACTTCAATCTCGATCTGGCCGCTCAGATCGGACAGAAGCGTTACGAGTGGCTGTGCGAACATCACGGCCAGATGACCGGAGAGTGGCTCTTCACCGTGGCTGCCTTCGGCGACCAGCGTCCTGCCGGATCCGATGACTATCTGAAAGCTTTTCCGGGCCAGCAGATTTGGTGCGACGCAGACGGCCGTGGAATAGACGGCGACGCCGCTGCCCGGGACTTGTCCGAGCTTCGCGAGCAGATCCTGCCGGTATATGTCGACCGGTGTGCCGACAGCGTCGACTGGTCGCGCTACCAGGTTGTCGGCTTCACGTCGACATTTCAGCAGACGACCGCGTCGCTGTCGCTGGCCGCTCGTATCAAGCAGACCTCGCCGGAGACCATCGTCGTGTTCGGCGGCGCCAACATGGAAAGCTCGATGGGCCCCGAACATCTGCGCGCCTTCTCGGTGATCGACTACGTGGTGGTAGGCGAAGCAGACATCGTTTTCCCGCAGATGTTGAGCGCGCTGGCCGAGGGGCGTCCAGCTGTGATGTCCGGCGTCCTCGGCCGCCGGACCGGGGAAGCCGGATCGGGTCAGGCCGCGCCGGTCCGCGATCTCGACACCCTGCCGGTGCCCGATTATCGAGATTTCTACGAGCAGTCCAACAAACTCGGCCTCGCGCCACTGCCGCAGTTGCCGATCGAGGGGTCGCGGGGATGTTGGTGGGGCCAGAAGCATCACTGCACGTTCTGCGGGCTCAATGGCGAGGGCATGGTCTATCGGCACAAGTCGCCAACGCGGTTTCTGGCAGAGGCCGACGAGTTGTCGAAAACCTATGAGCTGCACAAGTTCTCGGCGGTGGACAACATCTTGTACCCGAAGTACCTCGGTGGTGTGTTCGATGTGATCGCCGAGCAGCGCATCGATTACGAATTCTTCTTCGAGGTCAAGCCGAGTGTGGGTCGACGCGCGCAGCTGCAGCGCCTGCACCGGGGCGGGATCCGCAGCATCCAGCCGGGGATCGAGAGCCTGAGCACCCACGTGCTGGAGCTGATGGACAAAGGCACCACCATGCTCGACAACGTGCGGCTGCTCAAATGGGCCCGCTATTACGGAATACGCGTGTGCTGGAACCTGTTACGAGGTTTCCCTGGCGAGACGCTCGCCGATTACCAGGCTGAGCTCGAGGTGCTTCGGCAGCTCTCTCACCTGCAACCGCCGCAGGCGATGGGCCGGATCTGGTTGGAGCGGTTCTCACCTTATTTCACCGACCGGGATCGCTACCCGCTGCGCAACGTCCGTCCGCTCGAGAGCTACCAGTACGTGTATCCCGACACCGTTCGCCTCGACGACCTCGCTTACTACTTCGACTACGAGATGGGCGACACGGTCGATGAGGAGCTGCTGCAGGAGACCGCCGCGCTGCTCAAGGATTGGCGCAGCCGCTGGGCCGATGGTGCTACGTCCGACTCGCTGCTCTTCGCTCGCACGCCGGCGATGTTGACGATCACCGACGCACGAGGCCGCAAGACACCGCTGGTCTACGACATTCATGGCCCGATGGCCCACGTCTACGAATCCTGTGTGGAGACGCACCGGTCGGTCGCCGAGGTCACGGACGTGCTCGACGACGAGTTCCCCAAATCAGCGTTCACTGAAACGGAAGTTCGTCGGGCACTTGAGAAGTACCGCAATGCCGGGCTGATGGTTTCAGAAGACAACCGCTATTTCAGCTTGGCCCTCCCCGCCAACCCCAACTGGTAACCCGCTCAGTCAGCAGCTAGGTTGCCAGAGGCGGCGCGTCGGCATGCCGCTTGAACAGCGGCGCGAACACCCGCGATCGACCGGTGATGTAGCGCAGCACCTTCGCATCCGCACGCTGTTGGCCGTCCACGGCGGAGCGGGTGAGGTCACCGTCGAGCATTGCGGTCAGTGTCGCTCGGCCGGCGGGCGAGATCTCGACGCCGTGAGTTCGATTCACTATCGAGGCGATCCAGCCACTGATGAGCTCGGCGGGGTCGGCCGTCGGACGCAGCCGGCCGACATGGCCGATGATCTGATCTCGGTCAGGGCAATGCAGCAGCATGCCCAGCAGCAGCCGCTGGTCGGCGTCATGAACCTGCTCCCTCACCAGCTGAAGTCGCTGCCGTCGGTGGGTCTCATCCAGCACCGAATCAAGCGCATCGGCGAACCCGCCGTCGCGCTCGCGCACCGCGTCAACCAGGCGTTGCTGCAGTCCGACGGGTCGTGTCGACACCCACTCGAGCACACGCACGATCGACATCGGAGTGCCGTCGCGTCCCAGTGCCTCGATCATCTCGCCGAGCGTGGGCGCATCCGACGAAGACAGAATCCTGAGGGCCTCGAGGCGCAGCGATATCTTGTCGTCCGGGACGAACGGGTCGAACTCCAGGCACGGGACGCGGTACGCGTACGGGCGCAGTGCCCCGGTGTATTCGCGCACGACGAAACTCACCGACGGACGCAGGAGATGCCACAGCGCGTGCACGCCGTCGCCGCCGGGCAGGACCGGCCGAACATCGCCGAACTCGAGCACCTCGAGCTTGTCCAGCTCCACTTTGCCGAGATGGACGTGGTCGTCGACATCTCGCGTCCGCTCGAAGCGGTAGCACGCGTGCAGACTAGAGCCCGCGAGGACCTGAAACGCCCCCGAGATGCCGTGCTGATGGATCGCGGTAGCACTGTCGAGCCAGTAGATGGCGACGATATTGAACTCGCGGCCGTTGAACAGGGTGATTGCCATGTCGCCGAACCTGGCGTCCGGATCTTCTTGGCGCGGTAGGGCACCGTCGGTGAACAGGCTCCGGATGATCTCGTCGGGCGTCAACTGGGCTGCCGGGGAGAACTTTTCGAGGACCTCGACCGCATGATCGGCAAAGCTCCGGTCGTCGCCGAACGCGCCGTCCCGGCGAGCCTCCAATTCCTGCCCGATCTGATTGGCCAGTTGCACGGCGAGCGGTGTCGCGGTCGGTGCGCTGGACTGTTCATCCCCCATCGGGTCACCTTTCGACGAACTCGCCTGGCCGAACGGTACATGGCTTGTTGCGCGCGGCTGACGGTTTCATACGGCGCGGATGCATCTTCGCGTCCCGACTTCCGTCTGAGACGAACCCGCGGTTAGGTCCGCTGGCCTGCGTTATCGTCCCTGTGGTGGGCAGCGACGAACAAGGTCATGACACGGACGACCTGATTGCGATCACCGGCGCGGGCGGGTTCATCGGAGGGCATCTCGTCGCCGACCTTCTCAGGCGGGGACACAAGCGCATCCGCGCGGTCGACATCAAGCCCGTCGACGACTGGTATCAGGC
>JBKOYU010000543.1:0-7239 GCA_046725575.1 Actinomycetota bacterium
CCCATCCGCTCGGCAAGCTCGCGCACCAACGCAGTGATGCGTTCGTTCTTGATGTTCAGACCCATGGTAGAAGAATACCCTTTGAGGGTAGAAGGTCTACCTAGCCCATAGACGGGCAAATGTCGATGTCATCCCCTCTCGCTATGGTCAGACTGAAAGAGAGGAAATCGAGAAGTGAGTGAGCAAACCTCGACACCGAAGCTGACGGGCCAGTTCTCCAAGGCGCTAGCGTACGCCGAGCTGAAGCACCACAACCAGGTGCGCAAAGGCGGCGACATCCCGTACATCGGCCATCTGCTGACGGTGGCCGGGCTCGTCATCAACGACGGCGGCTCCGAAGCGCAGGCCATCGCGGCGCTGTTGCACGACGCCGTCGAAGACGCCGGCGGACCGCCCACGCTGGAGGAGATCAAGAAGAACTTCGGCGATGACGTCGCGCGCATCGTCGCCGAGTGCAGCGATACCGACGTGGAGCCCAAGCCCCCGTGGCGCGAGCGCAAGCAGAACTACATCAATCACCTTGCCGACGTCGGCGACGACACTCTCCTCGTCTCGGTCGCCGACAAGCTCGACAACGCACGGTCGATGCTGCGCGACTACCACGAGCACGGGCCGTCGCTCTGGGAGCGCTTCACCGTCAAGGATCCGCGCGACCACCTCTGGTACTACGGCGAATTGCTCAACGCCTACCGCCGCCGCGGCCTCACCAGCTGGATGGTCGACGAACTCGCCCGCGTGGTCGATGAGTTGAAGCGTCTCGTCGAAGGCGGCGACAGGATCGTCCTAGTCTGACGGTCGATGGCGCTTCACCTTCACCGCGCTGAGCGCACCGATCTCCTCGCCGACGGCCTCGGCCAACTGCTGTCCAATCCCCTGCCCGATCCGTTCGCCGAAGAGCTCATCATCGTTCCCGCCAAAGGCGTCGAGCGCTGGCTGAGCCAGCGGCTGAGCCACATCCTCGGCCGCGGCAATGCCCAAGACGGCATCTGCGCCGGGATCGTTTTCCGCAACCCGCACTCCCTGATCGCCGAAATCACCGCCACCGTCGATGACGATCCGTGGTCTCCCGACGCCATGGTCTGGCCGCTCCTCGACGTCATCGACTGCAGCCTCGACGAACCCTGGTGTCGCACGCTCGCGATGCATCTCGGCCACTTCGAAGCCGGCGAGGAGAAGGAGCTGCGCCAAGGGCGGCGGTACGCCGTCGCGCGTCGGCTCGCTGGCCTGTTCGCGTCCTACGCCCGTCAGCGGCCGCAGCTGCTCATCGACTGGGAACGCGATATCGCCGGCGATATCGATCGCGACCTCGAGTGGCAGCCACCTCTCTGGCGCGCCCTACTCGACCGCGTCGACGCCGACCCACCTCACGTCCGCCACGCCAAAACACTTGCGCGACTGCAAGAATCACCGATCGACCTGCCGGAGCGCCTCTCACTGTTCGGGCACACCAGACTGCCGTCCACGGAGGTCGAGCTCCTCAACTCCCTGGCCACTCACCACGATCTCCACCTCTGGCTGCCTCATCCCAGCGACGATCTGTGGCGAAAGCTCGCCACAGAGCACGGCCCTATCCCCCGCCGCGACGACACCAGCCACCGCAATGTCGGCCACCCGCTGCTGGCCACCCTCGGCCGCGACCTGCGCGAGCTCCAGCGCAGCCTGCCCGCCGACCCGTACACCGACGAATACCTCGGTGGCCGTGAGCATCCCGACACTCTGCTCGGCTGGCTGCAGGCCGACATCGCCGCCAACGCCGTCCGCCCGGACTGCCGGACACTGCGTGACGACGACCGCTCCGTCCAGGTGCACAGCTGCCACGGCCCCGCCCGCCAAATCGACGTCCTCCGAGAAGTTCTGCTCGGCCTACTCGCCGACGACCCCACGCTGGAACCACGCGACATCTTGGTGATGTGCCCCGACATCGAGACCTACGCGCCGCTGATCAACGCGGACTTCGGGCTCGGCGACGTCGTACGCGGGGCGCATCCCGCGCATCGGCTCAGAGTCCGCCTTGCCGACCGCTCGCTCATCCAGACCAACCCGCTGCTCGGCGTCGCCAGCCAACTGCTCAGCCTGGCGGGTAGCCGCGTCACCGCGAGCGAGGTGCTCAACCTCGCGCAGGCCGCTCCGGTGCGGTCGCGGTTTGGCTTCTCCGACGACGACCTCGAAAGCATCGCCCGCTGGGTCCGACAGGCGAACATCCGCTGGGGGTTCGACCAGGAGCACCGCAAGCCGTTCGGCGTCGACTTCGTCCACAACACGTGGCGTTTCGGCATCGACCGCGTGCTCGCCGGTGTGGCGCTGTCCGACGACTCGCACGCGTGGATCGGCTCGACGCTGCCGCTCGACGACGTCAGCAGCAACCGCGTCGAGCTCGCAGGCAAGCTCGCCGAATACGTCGACCGGTTGCAACGAACGATCGACTCGCTCAACGGCGCACGCCCGCTGAAAGATTGGCTCACCGCGCTGGCCGGCGGCATCGACCTCGTGGCCCGTGTCGACGACAACGACGCGTGGCAGACCAGCCAGATGCGGCGGGAGTTCGCCGACGTGCTCGCAACGGCAGGCCCGCGCGACGACACGATCATGCGGCTGCCCGACATTCGCGCGCTCCTCGGCCGTCACCTCGCCGGACGGCCCACCCGGGCCAACTTCCGCACAGGCACGCTGACGGTGTGCACGATGGTGCCGATGCGCTCGGTGCCGCACCGGGTGGTCTGCCTGGTCGGCCTCGACGACGGCGCCTTCCCGCGGCTGGGCATCGTCGACGGCGACGACGTGCTCGCCCGCAATCCGATGACCGGTGAACGCGACATCCGTTCTGAGGACCGGCAACTGCTGCTCGACGCGATCGGCGCGGCCACCGAGAAGCTCGTCATCACCTACACCGGCGCCAATGAGTACTCCGGCCAGGACCGGCCACCCGCAGTGCCGCTCGCCGAACTGCTGGACACCCTGGATATGACCACCACCGAGAAGGTGAGGGACCGACTCGTCGTCAAACACCCGTTGCAGCCCTTCGACATTCGCAACGTCATCCCGGGCAAGCTCGGGATGCCCGAAGGCCAGCCGTTCACCTTCGACCCGACCGTGCTGCGGGCGGCGCGGGCCAGCACCGGCGAGCGCAAAGAGCAACCGCCGTTCATCGCCGGCCCGCTGCCGCCGGTGCCGGCCGACGACGTCGTCCTCGAGGATCTCGTCGCGTTCTACCGAGACCCGGTCAAAGGCTTCTTCCGCGCGCTCGACTACACGCTGCCGTGGGACGTCGACGGCGTCGAGGACGCCATGCCCGTCGACATCACCGCGCTCGAGGAATGGACGGTCGGCGACCGCATGCTGCAGGACATGCTGCGCGGCATGACGCCCGACGAGGCCCGCCAGGCGGAGTGGCGCCGCGGCACGCTGCCGCCAGGGCAGCTCGGCTGGCGCAAAGCGACCGAGATCAAGGATCAGGCCGCGCTGCTCGCCACCGCCGCGCTGCGCTACCGATACACCGATCCGCAGGCGTACGACGTCGACATCGACCTCGGCGAGGGCCGGCGACTGACCGGCACCGTGTCGCCGGTGTTCGGCGACCGGCTGGTGTCGGTAACGTATTCGAAGCTCGACGGCAAGCACCTGCTCGAGTCGTGGATTCCGTTGCTGACCTTGATCGCCCGTGATCCCGCGATGGACTGGCATGCGGTGTGCATCGGCCGTGCAAAGAAGGGCACCACTCCACGGGAGGAGGGGCTGGGCCGTTCCGACGTGGACGCGGTCGAGGTGCTGCGCGAGCTTGTCGAGGTGTACGACGCGGGACGTCGGGAGCCGATTCCGTTGCCCATCAAGACGTCCTACGCGTGGGCGGTGGCACGTCACACCGGCGACGTACCCGAACAGGCGGCCAGGTACCGGTGGAAGTCCAGCGACCGCTACCCGGCCGAGGACCAGGCCCCGGCACACGTGCGCGCGTGGGGCCATGGTGCATATCTGTCGGACCTCGTCGATTTGGGTTTGGACACGTACTCCGAGCGAGTGTGGCTGCCGATGCTGCGCGCCGAGAGGTCGGTCAGCTGATGGACCGCTTCGACCTGCTGGGCCCACTGCCCGCCGAGAACTCGACCACTGTGCTGGAGGCCAGCTCCGGGACCGGCAAAACGTTCGCGTTGGCGGGGCTGGTGACGCGGTACGTCGCCGAGGGCGCGGCGACACTCGACCAGATGCTGCTCATCACGTTCGGCCGCGCCGCGAGCCAGGAGCTGCGGGAGCGGGTCCGCGATCAGATCGTCCACGCGCTCAAGGCTTTCGATGATCCGTCCTTGGTCGGCGACAACCAAATCGTCGAACACCTACTCACAGGGTCCGCGGACGAGCGCGCGACGCGGCAACGCAACCTGCGGGACGCGCTGGCGGGCTTCGACGCGGCGACGATCGCGACTACACACCAGTTCTGCCAGCTGGTGCTGAAATCGCTGGGGGTGGCCGGTGACAGTGACGCCGGTGTCACGCTGGTCGAGAGCCTCGATGACCTGGCGACCGAGATCGTCGACGACCTCTACCTGGCCCACTTCGGGCAAGAGCGCGATGATCCCGTCCTCACCTACAAGGATGCGCTGCGACTGGCGCGGGAGGTGGTGAACCACCCGTCGACGGAACTGCGGCCGCTCGACCCCGATCCGGACTCGCGGGCGGCGGTGTGCGTCGGATTCGCGAAAGATGTTCTGGCTGAACTAGACACACGCAAGCGCCGCCTCGGCATCCTCGGATATGACGATCTGCTGATCCGGCTGGCCGACGCTCTGAAGGCCGACGACTCCCCCGCCCAGATCAGGATGCACCGGCGATGGCCGATCGTGATGGTCGACGAGTTCCAGGACACCGACCCCGTGCAGTGGCAGGTCATCGACCGCGCGTTCAGCAGTCGCTCCACGGTGATCCTGATCGGCGACCCGAAGCAGGCCATCTATGCGTTCCGCGGCGGCGACATCGTCACCTATCTGAAGGCCGCGGAGACGGCGGGCGACAAGCAGACCCTCGGCACGAATTGGCGCAGCGACGGCGCGCTCGTCGACCGCCTGCAGGCGGTGCTTCGTGGCGCCGAACTCGGCGACCCGCGGATCGTGGTGCACGACGTCGACGCGTATCACCGCGGCAGCCGGCTCGCGAACGCGCCAAGCAACGACCCGTTCCGCCTACGGGTGGTCAAGCGGGAGACGTTCGGCCGCAGCGGCATTCAGAATCTCGCGATCGACGATCTGCGCGATCACATCGGCAGGGACCTCGCCGCGGACATTCGAGCGCTGCTGGCCAGCGACGCCACCTTCAACGGCGAGAAGCTGGAGGCCCGCGATATCGCGGTGATCGTCGAGAGTCACAAGGATGCCCGCGCTTGCCATCGCGCACTCGGCGACGCCGGTGTGCCGTCGGTGTACACCGGCGACTCGGACGTGTTCGGCTCAGAGGCCGCCGAGGACTGGCTGGCCCTGTTGGAGGCATTCGATCAGCCGCACCGTTCGGGCGTGGTGCGGGCCGCGGCGGCGACGATGTTCTTCGGCGAGACGGCCGAGACGTTGGCGGCGGGTGGCGATGCGCTGACCGACCGCGTCGCGGAGACGCTGCGCGAGTGGGCCGGTCACGCACGGGAGCGCGGTGTGGCCGCGATCTTCGAGGCCGCGCAGCTGAGCGGCATGGGCGACCGTGTGCTGTCGTGGCAGGGCGGCGAGCGGCACATGACAGACCTGGCTCACATGACGCAGCTGCTGCAGGAGGCCGCGCACCGCGAGCACTACAACCTGCCCGCGCTTCGCGACTGGCTGAGGACCCAACGCGAAGAACGCAGTGGCGCAACGGAACGCAACCGCCGACTCGATAGCGACGCCGCCGCCGTACAGATCATGACGGTTTGGGTGAGCAAAGGTCTGCAATTCCCAGTGGTGTACTTGCCGTTCGCGTTCAACCGCAACGTCCAGGAACGCGAACTGGTGCTGTTCCACGACCGCGATACGCGCTGCCTGCACGTCGGTGGGAAAGACAGCCCGGACTACGACGTCGTGGCGGCGCTGGGTCGTAAGGAGCAGGCCAGCGACGACAGCCGGTTGACCTACGTGGCGATGACGCGCGCGCAATCACAAGTGGTGGCGTGGTGGTCGCCGGCCTACGACGAGCCCAACGGCGGGCTGTCGCGGCTGTTGCGGGGCCGCGAGCCGGGCGAGTCGACGGTGCCCGATCGCTGTGTGCCCGCGAAGATCTCGGACGACGACGCGACGGCGCGGCTGCAGAAGTGGGAGGCCGCGGGCGGGCCGGTGATCGAGGAGTCGGTCGTGGCGCCGCCGGCCGCGGTTGCCGACGACGCCGAGATCGTCGAGTTTGACGTTCGGCATTTCCACCGTGCGATCGACACGGCGTGGCGACGCACGTCGTATTCGGGTCTGATCCGGGCCGCGGAAACGAGCGGGGTCAGCAGCGAGCCGGAGGTCATCGAGCTCGATGACGAGGTGGCCGAGATTCCGTTGGTGGCAAGGGTGTCGGGGCCGGATGTGCCGTCGCCGATGGCGGATCTGCCGACGGGCGCGAAGTTCGGGACGTTGGTGCATGCGGTGCTGGAGTCCGCGGATCCGTTCGCGACTGATCTTGCCGCGGAGTTGGAGTCACAGATCCGCGAGCATTCGGTCTCGTGGCCGGTGGACGTCGAGCCGTCGGAGCTCGCGGCGGCGCTGGTGCCGATGCACGACACACCGTTGGGCCCGTTGGCGGACAACGTCACGTTGCGGCAGATCGGCTTGCCGGATCGGTTGCGGGAGATGGATTTCGAGCTTCCGCTGGCAGGCGGAGACCTGCGCACAGCGGCACCCGATATCCGGCTGGCAGACGTGGGTCTGCTGCTGCGCGAACATCTGCCGGCCGACGACGTGTTGGCGAGCTATGCGGACCGGTTGACGGGTGACGCGTTGGGCAGCCAGTCGCTGCGTGGGTATCTGAGCGGCTCCGTCGACGCGGTGCTGCGGGTCGGCGGGCGCTACCTGGTGGTCGACTACAAGACGAACTGGCTCGGCGAGGGCGATCGCCCACTGACGTCGGCGGATTACGACCGGACGCGGATGACCGAGGCGATGCTGCACTCCGACTATCCGCTGCAGGCGCTGCTGTACTCCGTTGTGCTGCATCGGTTTCTGCGGTGGCGGCAACGCGATTACGAGCCGTCACGGCATCTGGGCGGCGTGCTGTATCTGTTCCTGCGGGGCATGTGCGGGCCGGACACCC
>JBKOYU010000074.1:0-3778 GCA_046725575.1 Actinomycetota bacterium
CTCGTCGAGGAACGCGGCCACCCCGGGGTCGTCGGGGTCAAGCGTGTCCTCGCTGGCAACTGGCATCTGCTTGGCCGGCTCGGCGGCCTCGCGGGTGTCGCCGGTGCGCACGTCGCGCACGGTGACCCTCTGACCGCGGCGCACTTGTTCGACCTCGAACACCGACCGCTCGACCAGCAGCCATCGTTCCGCCAGCAGTCGCTCGTCGTCGGGCAGCAGCGAACCGCGCACCTCGAGGAACTCCTCGAACGCGCCGCCCTCGAATAGAACCGCGTCCAGCATCAGCGGATCGGCCAGCGCCGCGGCCAGTGCGTCGTCATCATCGTCGATGTAGCGGCAGCGTTCGTAGTACGCGTCGGCCAGAATGTCATTCCAGCCGCTTAGCAGCGCGTGCCGGCAGGCCTTCGTATACAACCAATCCGCCCGCTCGGCCAGCGGCAGCTGCTCGCTTCCGAGATGGCATTTCTTGTACTTGCGGCCGGACCCGCACCAGCACGGCTCGTTGCGGCCGATGTCGCGGCGCGACTCGGCCCGGTGCGCCTCGAGCAGCTCCACGAGCGGGTGGTCCGGCGCGGCGTCGGCGCGGTGAGCAGCGACAGACCGCGCTCGACTTCCCCGCGATCGGAGGCGATGCGCGCCAGATCGAACAGCGGCAGCGGCCAGTCCGGATCCATCGACTCGGCCGCCAGCAGCTCGCGTTCGGCAGCATCGATGTCGCCGATCCGCTCCAGCGCCACCGCGCGCAGCCACCGACACGCCACGCGCGTCGCGCGGGGCACCTTCGGCTCCAGCACCTCGGCGAACAGGCCCAGCGCGGCCGCGCCGTCGCGGCAGGTGCCGACCGTTTCGGCCAGCAGCAGCTCAGCCAGCAGCGGGTCGGCAAGTGCGGCCCCGAGCTCACCCATCTGATCGCCGAACCGTCCGGGCTCCGGGCTTTCCGCGTCCTCGCTAGCTGCGGCCAACGCATTGTCCAGCGGCTCGTCGGCGTCGGCGTCGATCAGCAGCACCGACATCTGGTCGTACAGTTGAACCAGCGTGTACAGCGCGAACGCGTCGTCGGGGCCGAGATCATGAAGTTCGGCCCGCGCTGCGCACTCGCGCTCGAAATGCCAACGGGCGAAATCGAACCCGTCGGGTGCCAGCCACTCTCCGCCACGTGCCAGACCGTAGTCGTCGAGTTTGTCGAGAACCTCGTCCAGTACGTCATCCGGATCGGCCACGCCGCAGTCGTCGCTCGATGTCGTCCTCGGGCAATGGGCCGTGGTCGGCCAGAATCTTGGCAACAGTCTGCATCGGGTCGAACGCTTCCGCCACGGCGACCACCCTATGCCGTGCCTAGCCAGGTCGCGAAGTCCTCCGCGAGCCGACAGGTGAGGAACTTCACGCGGCGTCGATGGGAACGCTCACCCCCTCAAAACGACCCTGTCCGCCATCTCTCCGCCGCTTGACGTTCGTTCCATAGGCCAACACAGCTGCGCCCTGCGGCGTTGGAACAGTTGTCGCTCAGTACGCGGGCAAAAATCCATATGTGTCTGGAGGGCGCTGACCTCAGCAGGCCCCATGCATCTCCGGCCGATGATGCCTGCATGCCCTACGACTGGACGGCCGCGGACACGGCCCGGTGAAGCGCTGAATTCACCCGCGCAACAAGACGATTACGAATCCACACAAACGGGCCGTGTTGCGACAACCCCGACACGGTCTGTCTAAGATTGTGCCGTCCCGGCCCTCGCCGACCACACTGGAGAACAGTTGACGTCTACTCGCCGTGTCCGCGGTGCCTGCCTCGCGGCTGTGTTCGCCGTCCTCGCGGTGCTCGGCGGTGTCGTCCTCTCGACCACTCCTGACTGCGCCAACCACTGCCAGACGTTCACCGCCGGCCCCGTACCGCAGGCGGCGCCGCGGCCCTCGCCCATCGTGCCCGCGGCACTGTCGATAGAGCCCGCGGCCGGCGCCACCGACCTCAGCCCCAGCGGCCGCGTCCTCGTCACCGCCAACAGCGGCACCCTCGAGATCGTCCAGCTCGTCAACGACGCCGGCAAGGCCATCCCCGGCGTCATGACCCCGGACGCCAAAGCCTGGAAGCCCACCACCCAGCTCGGCTACGGGCGCACCTACACCCTGACGATCGCCGCCCGCGGCCCCGGCGGCATGCCGTCCCGCCAGACGTCCAGCTTCACCACCCTCACTCCCGGCAACCAGACCGAGGTGTACCTCGAGACCACCGCGGGTGGCTTGCTGCAGGACGGCGCGACGTACGGCGTCGGCATGGTCGTCGTCGCGAAGTTCGACGAACCCATCGACGACAAGGCCGGCGCCGAACGTCACCTCGTCGTCACCACCAACCCGCCGGTCGCCGGGTCGTGGAATTGGATAGACGACCAAACCGCGCACTGGCGACCCGAAAAGTACTACGCCCCAGGCACTTCCGTCACCGTGACGGCCAACATCTACGGCGCCCCGCTCGGCGACGGGCTCTACGGCCAGGACGACGGACAGGTCTCCTTCCGCATCGGCGACTCGCACGTCTCCATCGCCGACGACAGCACCAAACAAGTCAGCGTCTTCGACAACGGCAAGCTGGTCCGCACCATGCCGACCTCGATGGGCATGGGTGGCACAGAAACCATCGGCGGAACAACGCTGAGCTTCTGGACCCCGCCGGGTGTCTACACGGTGATGGACAAGGCCAATCCGGTGATCATGGACTCGTCGACGTTCGGGCTGCCGATCAACTCCCGACTCGGCTACCGCGAGACCATCCCGTATGCCACCCGCATCAGCAGGGACGGCATCTACCTGCATCAGTTGAATGCGACGGTGTGGGCGCAGGGCAACACCGACACCAGCCACGGCTGCCTGAACCTCAACAGCGACAACGCGGCATGGTTCTACGACTTCTCCGTCCCCGGCGACGTCGTCGAGGTGCGCAACACTGGGGGCCCGCCATTGAAGCTGTGGGACAACGGTGACTGGACCGTATCGTGGGCCGACTGGCGCAAGGGCAGCGCGCTGTCCTGATTTCGTTGCCTGGCGTGCACCCTGTACGCTGGTGACAACGCGGGCGTCGAGTGGATCGACGCCCGTACGTCGTGGAACGTATCTCATCCGTGCACACAGCACCTGGTCTTCTCGCGGCGATCGATATTGCCCACCGGCAATCTCGCCACCCTTGCGCTTGCTCGAGCCGACTTCTCGCCGGGCGTAGCGCAACCGATGCCTGAAAGGCACTCATAGTGACAACAAAACATTCGTTCGCAGATCTCGGCGTGGGCGAGTCGATGGTCGACGCGCTCACCGCGCGCGGCATCCTCAGCCCGTTTCCGATTCAGGAGAAGACGCTGCCCGACACCCTCGCTGGACGAGATGTGTTGGGAAGCGGTAAGACTGGCAGCGGCAAGACGCTCGCGTTCGCCATCCCGCTGGTCGCCCGGCTGGCTGCGATGCCGCGCCGTTCCCGACCGACGGGCCTGGTGTTGGCGCCGACCCGTGAGTTGGCTACGCAGATCGCCGCGACCCTCGAACCTCTTGCGGCTGCCCACGACCTGAAGGTGACCACGATCTTCGGCGGCGTCCCGCAACAGCGGCAGGTGGCCGCCTTGCGGTCGGGCATCGAGATCGTCGTGGCCTGTCCGGGCCGACTGGAAGACCTGATGAAACAGCGGATCATCAACCTCGACGCGGTGAAGGTCACCGTGGTCGACGAGGCCGACCACATGGCCGACCTCGGCTTCTTGCCGGGCGTTACCCGCATTCTGGCGGCCACACCTGCCTGCAG
>JBKOYU010000675.1:0-5802 GCA_046725575.1 Actinomycetota bacterium
TTCGGCGATTTTCGCGATCTCCCCGCAGTCTCGGCGCGGGTCGTATCTAGCGTGCGGCCGAGAACGCCCGCAGCGACTCCACCTGCACCGGGTCCAGCGACGGTCGCACGGTTTCGCGGGCCTTCGCGACATCGGCTGCGGTCACGTCGGCCGCATCGATCGAGCGGCGCATCGCCGTCAGTGCGGCCTCGCGCAACAGCGCCACGCAGTCGGCAGCGCTGTAGCCGTCCAGCTCTCCGGCCAGCGCGTCGAGGTCGACGTCGTCGCTGAGCGGGATGGATTTGCCTGCGGTGCGCAGGATTTCGCGGCGAGCCTCGACGTCGGGCGGCTCGACGAACACCAGCTTCTCGAGTCGTCCCGGCCGCAGCAGCGCCGGGTCGATCAAGTCGGGCCGGTTGGTCGCGCCGAGCACCACCACATCGCGCAGCGGCTCGATGCCATCGAGTTCAGTCAACAGCGCAGCGACGACGCGGTCGGTGACTCCGGAGTCGAAGCTCTGCCCGCGCCGGGGCGCCAGCGCGTCGATCTCGTCGAGGAACACCAGCGACGGCGCCGAGTCGCGGGCGCGCCGGAACAGTTCGCGCACCGCCTTCTCCGACGCGCCCACCCATTTGTCCATCAGCTCGGCGCCTTTGACCGCATGCACCGACAGCCGCCCGGAGCTGGCCAGCGCGCGCACCACGAATGTCTTGCCGCAGCCGGGCGGGCCGTAGAGAAGAACACCGCGCGGCGGGGCGACGCCGAGCCGCTGGAAGGTGTCGGGATGCTGCAGGGGCCACAGCACCGCCTCCGTGAGCGCCTGTTTGGTGGCGGCCATGTCGCCGACATCGTCGAGCGTCACCGATCCGACCGACACCTCTTCGGTGGCCGAGCGCGACAGCGGGCGAATGACGGTCGTCGCTCCGATCAGGTCGTCCTGCGTCAACACCGGCGGCTTGGCGTCCGCGCTGGCCCGCGCCGCCGCCCGCAACGCGGCCTCCCGCACTAAAGCGGACAGATCGGCGACGACGAAACCCGGTGTGCGCTCGGCGATTTCGTCGAGGCTCAGCCCCTCGGACGGCACGTCGCGCAGCAGCACCTCGAGCAGCTGCTTGCGGACGGCGCCGTCGGGCAGGCTCAGTCCGAGCTCGCGATCGCACAGGTCGGGCGCCCGCAGTCGGGGGTCGACACCGTCGGGCACCGCCGTGGTGGCGATGAAGGCGACGCCGCGGGTGGCGACCGCGTTGCGCAGTTCGGAGAGGATCAGCGTCGCGACGGGGTCCGCGGTCGACGGCAGCAGCGCATCGATGTCGGTAATGAGCAGCACGCCGCCGCCGTCGCGCACCGTGGCCACGGCCGACGAGACGCTCTTGAGCCGGTCTTCGGCGCGCAGCGCGCCCACCTCAGGGCCGTCGAGTTCGACGAGCCGTCGGTCGGCGCACACGGCACGCACCAGCGCGGCCTTGCCGACGCCTGCAGGCCCGGACACCAGCACGCCGAGATTGGCTGTGGCCCCGAGAGTTTCGAGCAGCTCGGGCTGGTCGAGTGCGAGCTTGAGCCATTCGGTGAGCCGCGCGGCCTGAGCGTGGGAGCCCTTGAGGTCGTCGATGTTCACCGTCTGCTTCGGCGTCGACACAGTGTGTTGGCCCGCCGTGGTCGGTCCGGTCGGCGTCACGCCGTCGCCCCAACTCACCACCGAATTCGGTTGCACGCTGACCGGTCCCGCGGGGTCGACGCCCGTGACAGTCAACAGTTCAGAGGTCCAGGTGATACCGACCGACGACGCCAGCGCCGCGGTGGCCGTCGACGTCGGGATGTCGGGTCCGAGGTCGCGCGGCAGAAGCGACACCGTGTCGCCGACGGTCATCACCTTGCCGAGCAGGGCCTGACGCAGCGTCGCCGACGAGATCGACTGGGTGGCCAGGTTCGAGCCGCTCACCGTCACCGACCTGGCGCCATAAACCGTCACCGCAGAAACGATCACGGTGGTGTCTTCGCGCAGGCCGGCGTTGGACAGTGTCACGTCGTCAAGCAGCGCCGTGCCGGCCGGGGTGCCCGCAGGCGCCACCCCGGCCACCGCGGCGGTGGTGCGCGAACCGGTCAGCGACACCGCGTCCCACTCCCGAATGCCAAGCGCCGCAATGGCTTCCGGATGCAGCCGGACGACACCGCGCCGTGCGTCGAGCGCCGACGTGTTCAGGCGCGCGGTCAGCCGCAGGTGGCTCAGCGGCGGATCCTCCGCAACCTCGGTCTGGGTCATTTCAGCGGCCCGGCCTGTGCAGCCCAAGTCGCAGATTGGACCGGCGGCGTTGTGGTCCTGCCGCCCGCCGGATCGCCCGGCGCGCCGCGCGTTGTTGTCGTGGTTTGTCGTCCCACACTTCGGGATGCGCGGCCAGGAATCGTCTGGTGCGGATCGCGAACGGGATGTGGATGACGTAGGCGACGATGATCACCAGGATGGTGATGTAGCCGTAGAGAATCGCCGCCGCCACGAGGATCGCGAGCGCCGCCAGCAGCGGTGCGACCATGTTCGGCGACACCGCGAAGGTGTGGATCTTGCGCATCGGGATGGTGCTGACGACCAGCAGCGAGACGCCGATCATCCAGATCACGACGGCCAATTCCGACGTCCACCAACCGTCGCCGAACTGCATCTTGGCGGCCAGCGGTCCGATCGCGCCGATCGCGCCGGCCGGGGCGGGCATGCCGACGAAATACTCCTTCTCGTAAGCGGGCTGGTCCACGTCGAGCAGCGCGTTGTAGCGGGCCAGCCGCAGAACGATGCAGACCGCGTACAACAGCACCACGATCCAGCCCACTCGCGACTGCGAGATCAGCGTGCCGTAGACGATGAATGCCGGTGCCACACCGAAATTCACCGCGTCGGCAAGGGAGTCGATCTCCTCGCCCATCCGCGAGGTCGCCTTCAGAATCCGGGCGATGCGGCCGTCGAGCGCGTCGAGGATCGCGGCGACCGCCAGAAACGCCATCGCCTCGGTCGGGCGGTTGTCCAGCGCCATCTTCACCGACGTAAGCCCGAGACAGATGGCCGCCACCGTCATGGCGCTGGGCAGGATGCGCAGGCTCACGACCGGCGCCTTGATGCGCGGTTTCACGGCAGCTCGGCCAATACGGTTTCGCCGGCCAGCGACCGCTGTCCGGTGGTGGCCAGGACGTTGGAGCCCGCAGGCAGATAGGTATCCAGACGCGACCCGAACCGGATGAGGCCGTAGGTGTCGCCGATCGTCAGCTTGTCGCCGACCTTGACGTTGCAGACGATTCGGCGCGCCACCAGCCCGGCGATCTGCACGGCGATCACCTCGGCGCCGTCGGGCGTGCGGATCACGACGCTGTTGCGTTCGTTGTGCTCGCTCGCGGCCTCCAGATCGGCCGAGCCGAACAGCCCGGGGCGATGCTCGACGGCGACAACCTCGCCTCCGATCGGTGCGCGCTGCACGTGTGCGTCCAACACCGACAGGAAAATGCTGATGCGCGGCAATGGTATTGCGGGCAAGCCGAGTTCGGCCGGGGGTAGTGCCTCCTCGATGAGGCAGATGAGCCCGTCGGCCGGCGCCACGACGAGGCCGGGACGCGTCGGTGGCACTCGCGGCGGATGCCGGAAGAACGCGGCATTGGCGGCGGCGGATGCCAGCCCGGCGCGCCGCAGCCACTTGTTGCGGTGGCCTGCAGCGGCGATCGCCAGGCTGACCCCGACGAACGGAAGGCCCGCGGGGTGCATCGGCGGTACCGCGGAACGCACC
Source organism: Actinomycetota bacterium (assembly GCA_046725575.1). Taxonomy (GTDB): domain Bacteria; phylum Actinomycetota; class Actinomycetes; order Mycobacteriales; family Mycobacteriaceae; genus Mycobacterium. Next base: position 3,741 of record JBKOYU010000675.1, read on the forward strand.
AGCGCCACGAGTCGCGCGGAGCCTGTCTTGAGGTCGGGGCGTCTGGCCATCGTGCAGCGATTCTACGGGCGGGCAGTCCGGCCCATATCCCTATGCCAAGTCCCAGACCTGCACCGGCGACCCCGCGGAGATCTCGGCGACGTCCTCGTCGATCTCCAGCAGGCAGTTGGCCGACGCCAGCCAGCGCAGATGGTGTGACGCCGGCGGGCCGTAGCTGGTGACGGTGCCCGCGTCTCGGTCGAGCACGCCGCGGCGGAACTGGCGCTTACCGCGGGGTGAGGTCAGATCCTCGGACAGCACGGCCGTGCGCCGTGACCGCTCCGGATTCGGCAGCCCCATCGCGGCGCGCAATGGCGCGCGGATGAACACCTCGAACGACACCAGCGCGCTGACCGGGTTGCCGGGCAGCGTGATGATCGGTGTGCCGTTCACAATGCCTGTGCCCTGCGGCATGCCGGGCTGCATCGCCACCTTGACGAAGTCAACCTCGCCGCCGAGCGAATCCTTGACCACCTCGTACGCTCCCGCGCTGACGCCACCCGTGGTGATGATCAGGTCGGCGTTGCCGACGTGGCGGGTCAACGCGTCGCGGAACGTGGCGACGTCGTCACCCGTCATCGGCGCGGCGACCACGTCGGCGCCGGCGTCGCGCACGGCCGCGGCCAGCATCACCGCGTTGGACTCGTAGATCTGGCCGGGCCGCAGCGGCGTGCCCGGGGCCACCAGCTCAGAACCGGTCGACATCACCAATACCCGTTGCCGCGGAATCACTTTCAGCTCGCCCAAGCCCAGTGCGGCGGCCAGGCCCAGCGCCGCGGGGGTGAGCACCTGGCCAGCCCGCAGCACATTGGTGCCCGCCGTGACGTCTTCACCGGCGCGGCGAATGTGCTGGCCGTCCTTGGCGCTCGCGCGGATGGACACGGTGTCGGTGGCGCCGTCGGTGGCCTCGACGGGCACCACCGCGGTCGCGCCCGCCGGCACCGGCGCGCCCGTCATGATGCGGTGTGCCGTACCGGATTTCAGCGTGAGCGGGTCGGTGCGGCCTGCGGGGATGTCCTCGGCGACGGGCAGCAACACCGGCTGCTCGGGTGTCGCGGCGGCGACGTCGTCGGCCATCACGGCGTACCCGTCCATCGCCGAGTTGTCGAACCCGGGCAGCGACAGCGGCGCCACCACATCGTCGGCCAGCGCCAGGCCGAGTGTCTCGGCGAGCGTCTGGGTGACGGGTGGCTTGCCGGTGATCAGGCCGGCGACAACGCGCCGGTGTTCGTCGACGGTGCGCATCAGACGGGATACGTCACGCCGGTGAGCTCTTCGGACAACGTCCACAGCCGGCTCTGGATGTCCTCATTGTGCGATTGTGCGCTGGACTGAACGACTTTCGGGTGACCCCTCGATTCTCCGATGCCGTCGGGTCCGTAATACTGCCCACCTTGCGCATCAGGGTCGGTGGCCGCGCGCAGGGTGGGCAGCGCACCCATATCGGCGGGCTGCGTGAAAGGGCGCCAGACGAACTCGGGGATGAAACCGGGCAGGTGTCGCATGAGTTCGGTGTCAGAAAACCCGGGGTGCGCGGCGAGCGCGACGGTCGGGGTTCCCTTGGCTTTCAACCGCCGCTGCAGTTCGTAGGTGAACAGCAGGTTGGCCAGCTTGGACTGCCCATAGGCTTCGACGCGGTTGTACTTGCGCTCCAACTGCGGGTCGTCGAAATGGATCCGGGCCAAGATGCGGTGGCCCACGCTGCTGACCGTGACAACTCGCGACCCCTCGACCGGCAGGATGTTGTCGAGCAGCTGACCGGTCAACGCGAAATGGCCGAGGTGGTTGGTGCCGAAGTGCATCTCGAAGCCGTCTTTGGTGGTCTCGCGCGACGGCACGTACATCACCCCTGCGTTGTTGATCAACAGGTCGATGCGCGGATAGTCGGCACGTAGCTGATCGGCGGCCTTGCGGACGCTGTCCAGCGACGTCAGGTCAAGCTCCTGGAGGGTGACGACGGCATCGGGGCTGGCCTTCTTGATGCGGTCGGCGGCTTCCTTGCCCTTGTCGAGGTTGCGCACCG
>JBKOYU010000876.1:0-1428 GCA_046725575.1 Actinomycetota bacterium
CACGAACATGGTCGGCACCATCTGCGTCACGGTGACCCGATACCGCTCAATCGCGGCCAGCGCCTCCTCGGCGCCGAACCGCTCCATCAGGACCACCGTCGCGCCCAGCGCCTGAACCGATGCGCACCACTTCAGCGGAGCGGTGTGATAGATAGGCGCCGGTGACAGATAGACATCCTCGCCGGTGATCTTGAATGCATTCGCCAGCAAGGCGATTAACGGATCCCCCGGCTCGTCTACCTGGATAGGCAACAGATGCGGTTTGATGCCCTTCGGTCGGCCCGTGGTGCCCGACGAGTACAGCATCTCGGATCCGCGGGGCTGATCAGTCAGGCGCGCGCCGGCCGACGCCAACAACTCGGCGTAGGACTGATAGCCGTTGACGGACCCACCGAACGCGTACCAACGTTTGACGTCGGGAACCAGTGCCACCAACGGTTCGGCCAGCTTGCGTACGCCGGCGGATGCGATTACCACCTGAGCGCCGCTGTCTTGGACGATGTATGCCGCTTCCTCGGGCGCCAGATGCCAATTCACCGCCGTGATATAGAGGCCGGAACGTAGGGCCGCCCAGTAAATCTCGAAGGCCTCCGCGGCGTTATCCGACAGCAGGGCGATGACGTCGCCTGTGCGCAGACCCAGCCCGTGCAGCGCCGATGCCAACCGGGCGGAATTGTCGTCGAGTTGGCGATAGGTCAGGGTTTGGCCCGAACCGGCCATGATGACTGCCGGACGATCGGGTGCGGTTACCGCGTGTGTTCCTGGAAACATGTCAGTGCGCCTACGTCACCACGTAGTCGACATGCTGGGCTTTGAGGCGCGTCCGACACCGTCGGCCAAGTGTTCCCGCCCGAGCTTTTGCTCGGGACGAGCATACGTCCGCTTTCGCTGCACTTCGGTTAAAAGGTGAAATCCCGTGATAATCAGCGGAATTAGCACCGGCGACAATACAAGCGTCATTACGGCGACGGCAGAAAACATAGTTCTACTCACTTACTCCGCGAAGCGGATCGTATTGACTTGCAATCGCAAACACCCGGTCGTGGAAAATGAGATTCGCTGTCTGCGGCGAACTTGGGCGCTGCGTTCACGGAAAACACTACGAAGCCCGATTCGGCGCGGCTACGTCGTCAAGCGACCAACTTCGACCCACTTTCAACGCATCGTTGTCTTCAGCAGACAAGCGACCTACATGAAGCCGGCGCCGGATGCGTGCATTTGTACGTATTTACCGTCTGCGCGCCATAGGGTCGGGTCTATGGCTCAGCGCAGCGGGGAGCACGAAGCCCTCGTTGCCAAGGCGGCAGCGATGATCGTCGGCCGGCTGAACGACAAGCTGGCCGAGATCACACGCTCCGTCCAGGAGATGCTGGCCAGCGACATACCGGAAGTTGCCGCCGACGGGGAACTGCTGACGTTGCTTTACGA
>JBKOYU010001114.1:0-9828 GCA_046725575.1 Actinomycetota bacterium
GTCATCGGCCGGTGCTGGTCGAACGCACCCCCGAGGTGCGGGTCGGCGGGCACGCAGTCGACATCCGCGGCACCGCCTTCGAGGTCATCGAACGGATGGGACTCGACACCGCGGTGCGCGACGCCCGCACGCAGATCCTCACCCTGTCGGCGGTGCGGCCTGACGGTGTGCGCACCTACGACGTGGCTCTGCGACCGATGCACGAGATGCGCGGCGACCGCGAGATCGAAATCATGCGCGACGACCTGGTGCGCATCCTGTTCGGCGCGGTGCGCGACGACGTCGAAGTGGTGTTCGGCGACTCGGTGCGGGCGCTGACGCCGGTGGAGGGCGCGCGCGTCGCCGTCGAGTTCGAGCGCAGCACGGCCAGGGAGGTCGATCTGGTCGTCGGCGCCGACGGCCAGCACTCAAGCATTCGTGAACTCACGATGGGCCCCGAGCGCGGGCTCACCCACCACCTCGGTGCTTATCTATCGATCTACACCGTCGACAATCTGCTCGGCTTGCGTGATCGCGCGGTGCTCTACAACGAACCCGGCCGCGCTGCGGCCATTTTCACGGTCCGCGGCAACCAGCGGGCGAAGGTGGTGTTGCTATTCCGCAGCGCGCCGCTCGACATCGATTTCGGCGATCCCGCCGGGCAATACGATCTCCTCCGTCGGCGCTTCGTCGGAATGGGTTGGCACACAGCCCGTTTGATCGAATCGCTGCCCGACGCGTACGACTTCTATTTCGATGAGATGAGCCAGGTCCACTTGCCGCGCTGGTCGACCGGTCGGACAGCGCTGCTCGGCGACGCCGCGTTCGGTCCGTCGCCGATGTCGGGCCAGGGCACCTCACTCGCCTTGATCGGCGCCTTCCTGCTCGCCCACCACCTGGCCGTGGAGCCGGATCCGGCGACGGCGTTTGACCTGTGGGAAAACGAGTTTCGGCCCAACGTCGAGCTCAATCAGGCCCTGGCCACGGAGGGAATGTCGACACTGCTGCCCGCGTCACGGCTCGGCATCTTCACGCGTAACCAGACGATGAGGGTGTTACCGCTGCTGGCACGGTTCGGACGCGGCTTCGGTGGGCGCATCGAACGCGCCTCGCGCGCAGTCACTCTGCCACATTGAACGCCTTGAGCACCTTGGTCGGCTTGATGCGCACCACCAGCTCGCCGGGAACCCCGTTGCGCCGACCATACTCCTCGGCCCGGTCGGCGCCCATGTAGCGGCCGCCGGTCCTCGTCGCGATGTCGAGAACGTCCTGCGGATCTTCGCCGATCGTGGCGATGCCCTGGACCTGGACGAACGAATAGGGCGGCTGCGAGTCGTCGACGCACATCACCACGCGCGGATCACGTGTCAGCGCACGGCCTTTCGCGGTGTTCTTGCCGGTGTTGAACGCGAGCTCGCCGCCGTCGACGACGAACCAAACGGGTGCCACCAGGGGGCGGCCGTCGGAAGCGAGATAACCGAGCAGCTCCGTGCGAGTGCCTTCGGCAAGGAATGCGACTACGTCGTCGGAAAGGTGTTCCACGCCATCACGGTACGCGGCGGGGCTTACGTCGATCTTCAGTCCTCTGCGTGGCGGTCGTAGTCCCACCGCTCCAGCCGCGCCTGCAGGTCGTACAAGCCCAGTGCGGCAAGGGGTGTGCCGACGGACATGCAGATCATCAGTAGCGCGTTCATGGCTCTCTCGAGTCGTTCTTGGTCTTTCTGACGGAATGAAGCGTATGCAGCGACCGCATAGAGCCGCATAAGTGGTTGGCTACCTGCTTTTCGGAGCCGGGGCCCAGCGTGTCACGTGCGGCCTTGCGCATCGCACGGTATCGCTGGCGCTCGCTAGTGACCCACGGCTCGGCCCAACCGTCGAGCAGTTCTCCCGCGCGAAGTAGCGGGAGCAGTTCGGCGATGAACTGCGGGTCGACGGGCTCGTCGTGATCGAGCAGCCGCTCGATCCGGTCCACCGCTTCGTGCCAGTCCACCGACACTCCGGGTGCCAGCGCGATGTACTGCGGATCGATCTCCAGAAGTGGGTCGGCGCCCACCGGTCGCAGCCGCCACATCGTCGAGCGCAGGCTTGCGATGGCCCGCCGCGTCTGCGCATGCGGCCACAACATCGCACAGACCCACAGTCGGTGTACCGGCCGGCGCTTCAGCGCGAGGAGTGCAACCAGTCGCTGGCATGCCGGAGGCAGCTCGACAGGCTGTTCACCTCGGTGAACGGCGAATTGACCGAGCAGCTTCAGCGAGAACTCTTCCGACACACATTGATCGTCAATCGGGGATCTGAAGAAGGCATGCGTAGTCCGCTACCTGTTTTTCGCCCGCGTTGTTTAACGGCTGCCGCGTAGGTTCTCCCGGTAGAACTGCGTGGCCCGGCGGATCGAATCGTGGATGGGGCTGGGCTGCCAGCCCAGTTCGCGTTCCGCCTTGCTGTGGTCCATCGGCGGCAGGATGTGCGACAGCCGGGCGCTGGTACTCGTGACCGGCGTATCGCGGCGAATCACCCGGCCAACGACATCGCCCGCGTGGCCAAGCAGATGCAGCGCCCACAGCAAAGATGTCGCCGTAGTGGTATTCCACGTCGAGGTCTTCGATGGCCTTCGTCGAGCTGGTCCGGCGGATCATCACCCGCGCGTCGTCGCCGCGGTCGACCAACTGCCGGGTGACATGGGAGCCGAGGGACCCGCTCGCACCCACCAACAAACTTCTTCGCGCCTGACATGGGGTGAAATGTAATGGGCCGACTACCGGAAAGGACGATCGAGTGAGCGAGGTCAATCCGCACGAGCGCATGGTGGCGCCTGCCCACCGCATCCGGGCGATGTCGGGTCGCGATCCGCACGAGGAGCATCGGGTAGCCACACCGCTGGAGCTGCTCTTCGACCTGACATTCGTGGTCGGCTTCGGTATCGCCGCGAACGAGTTCGCGCACATGCTGGCGGAGAACCACGTCGGCGCCGCGCTGCTCGGCTTCTCGTTCGCCACGTTCGCCATCTGCTGGGCCTGGATCAACTTCGCCTGGTTCGCGTCGGCCTACGACACCGACGATTGGATCTACCGGCTGATGACCATGCTGCAGATGGTTGGCGTCATCATTCTCGCGCTCGGCCTTCCGCAGATGTATGCGTCGATCGAGCACGGCGATCACATCGACAACAGCGTGATGGTGGCCGGGTACGTGGTGATGCGAATTGCGTTGGTGGCCCAATGGTTACGCGCCGCCAAGCAGGATCCCGATCGCCGTTCGGCCTGCCTGACGTACGTCGCGTTCGTCACTGTCGCGCAGGTCGGCTGGGTCGCCACCATCTTTCTGCACACGTCGGTACCGGTCACCTTCGCGGTTGTGGCGGTGCTGATCGGTATCGAGCTCCTTGGTCCGGTGCTGGCGGAGACCCGCAGGGGCGGCACACCGTGGCACGCCCATCACATCGCCGAACGCTATAGCCTGCTGGCGATCATCGCTCTCGGTGAGGGCGTGGTCGGAACCGTCGCGTCGATCTCTGCGGTGGTCGGCGCACAAGGCTGGACGTTCGACGCAGTCTTCGTCGCAGTGGCGGGCACCGGGCTCACGTTCGGCATGTGGTGGACGTATTTCGTGGTGCCGCAGGCCGATCTGCTGCATGCCCATCGCGAGCGGTCATTCTTCTTCGGTTACTTCCACATCGTGACTTTCGGGGCCATCGTGGCGACCGGCGCGGGGCTGCACGCGGCCGCGTACTACATCGAGCACCACTCCATGCTCGCCTCGGTCGAAACCGTGTTGGCCGTGGCCTTGCCGGTCGCGGCGTATATCGTCTCCATTTACGTCCTTTACGCATGGCTGGTGCGGACGGTGGACGCCTTCCATCTGTTGCTCATCGCGCTGACGGCGGTTGTTCTCGCGGCCGCGGTGTGGATGGCCGACGCGGGCATATCAATGGCCAACTGCCTGTTGGTGGTCACCCTGGCCCCGATGGTGACGGTCGTCGGCTATGAATTGCTCGGGCATCGTCACGCGGCCGACGCCATCGCGAGGAGCCTGTCAGACGTGTAGCGGCGGCCTTGCTTAGCGCGTTTGGCTGCATCCCCTTCGGGTAAGCCATGTAGGTAGCCGTTCGAGGTTGCGCACCGTGCGCGGCGGGTCAAGAATCGGCGCGCGTGTCCACGATGCCAGCTTCGGCGGTTGCCAACTGCTTGTTCGATGGAGGAGCACCACGATGCCGAAGACGACTAAGAGCGGCACCGCCCGCAAGAGTGAGCTACCGAGCACGCTGAAAAAGTCGTCCGTCAAGGCGCAGCGCACGTTCGCCAAGGCGCACGATTCGGCCGCCAAGCAATACGGCGAAGGTGAACGTGCGCACCGGGTCGCCTACGACGCCCTTAAACACAGCTTCGAAAAGGTCGGTGATCACTGGGAGCCCAAGTCCAAAAAAGGGCCATCCGATTCCCGGGCGCGCAGCGGCGGACCCAACCCGAAGGGCAGGCCTGCTGAGGGCGTCGACGCCAACGCATCGAAGAAGCACCTCGTTGAGGTCGCGCGCAGGCTTGATATTTCGGGCCGCTCGACCATGAACAAGGGCGAACTGGTGTCGGCCATCAAGAAGGCCAACCGGCGCTCGACGGCCCGCAATCGTTAGCAGTTATCGCGTCGCCGGCGCAGCGTCCAAGCCTTCCAGCAGCATTCGTTCTTGCTCGGGGCGGGTCAGCCTTCGTGCTTTACGCCGGGTGATGAGGATGCCGACCACCGCGAGGATCCAGATCGCGTACTGCACCGTCCAGGCGAGCCGGAATGACTCGAACGAGAAGTCGCCGGTGGAGTCGAGGATGAGGCCCATCGCCTGCATGACCAACAGCGAGGCGACGAAACCACCCATGTTGACCATGCCCTGAGCGGTGCCCAGCGTCGCGCTCGGGTTGAACGTGCGCGCGAAGTCGAAGCCGACCATCGAGCCCGGGCCGCCGACGGAGATGACGACGATCAGCGCGACAAGCAGCCACAGCGGGGCCCTGTGCGGCAAGGCAAGGATCACCGTCCAGGCCAAGGCGTTGGCGCCGATGATGCCGAGCACCAGGCGCGACCGTCGATGCGGTAACCGCCCCGTAAAGATCCCGACGACGATGCCCGACGAGATGGCGGCGACGACCGAGATCGTCAGCAGGCCGCCCGCTGCGCCCGTCGAAAGACCTTGGGCCTCGGTCAGATACGGAACGCCCCACATCAATGCGAACACCGTGACGGAGAACTGTGTGCCCATATGGGTGAAGAAGCCCAGCCGCGTCCCTGGGCGCAGCCACACGGTCTTGACGCTGGCCAGCGTCTCCCGGATAGACGTCGCGTGCGTCGGCACGACTGGGCCGTTCGGAGTGTTCTTGACCAGCGCGAGGGTCAACACCATCGACAGCACACCGATCGCCGCGACCGATACGTAGGCGGTGGTCCAGCCCGCGCCCGTGAGCAGCGCGAAAAACGGGACGGCCGAGAGCACTTGGCCGAGCTGCCCGCAGATGCCGGTTAGCTGCGTCACCAGGGGAACCTGCCGGGGCGAGAACCAGTGCGGCACCAGCCGGAGCACGGAGATGAACGTCATCGCGTCGCCGAGGCCGACGACCGCGCGTGCCGCGATCGCTGCCGGCAGGGATTCCGTGAACGCGAGCACCAGCTGGCCCGACGCCATCACGGCCGCGCCGGCGAGGATCAGTGCTTTGGAGCCGAATCGGTCGAGCAGGACACCGGCAGGCACTTGTGCGCCGGCGTACACGATGACTTGAAGGACCACGAACGTCGCCAGCACGCTCGGGCTGGCGCCGAAGCGGTTGGCAGCGTCCAGGCCGGAGACGCCAAGGGTGGTGCGGTCGAGGACGGCGACGATGTAAGCAAGTAGTCCGGTGGCCCAGACGATCCAGGGACGCAAACCGAACCTTTCGCTGCAAGGAAACTTTGTCTTGACTTTCGCCAACGCGTTGCAGCCCCATCATCTTCCCTCGGGTCGCGCCGACGCCAATTCAGGGACGGTGAAATCACTCACCAGGGGCCGCCCAACCGTGGAAGTCGAGTTGGCTGGATTTGCACACGCTCGTCGGCCTGATACCCAACCCGACATCATATTCCCAGATAAGCGTGTGTGCCTCGGATAACTAGCAAACAGATATGCATCGGTCGCGACTTCGCTCGCAAAAAAGATTTGACGGCTACAGTGGTCGCATGCATTGTCGCGGTGCAAAGCCGAAGCGCACCCCGAACCGGATTGGGGCGCGCTGCGTTGGCTGAGTACCGGTTGGACGATTTGGCGCGGATCTCGGGTGTCAGTGCCCGCAATATCCGCGCCTATCGGGAGCGCGGCCTGCTCGACCCGCCGCGGCGGGTCGGCCGGTCGGCGTACTACGACGATTACCACCTCTCCCAGCTGAAGACGATCAATCAGCTGCTCCGCAGGGGGTTCAACTCCGCTCACATCGCGGAGTTCTTCGCGAGCATGCGCCAGGGCGCCGACCTGGCAGACATCCTGGGCATTCAGCGAGCCATCCTGGGCCCGCGATCCGACGAGAGCCGGGAGGTGCCGGCGGGGACCCCCGACACGGCCGGGGTAGGCATCGACCCGGACTGCGACGAGGCGCGCAAGCTCATCGATTACGGCCTGGCTGCGCATGTCGACGGCGAGGTGGTGCTGACCGACAGGACGATGGGCGCCATCGTCGCGCTCGCCCCCGATCCGATGCCGTACGTGCGTGCGCTTCTGCGGATGTTCGAATCGACGCGGGAGTCGATCGACACCTTGGCCGCCGACTTCGTCCGCGCGCTCGAGGAGCTGTACACGGAGCGGTTCGGGGCGGCCCATGTGCCCAAGGCCGAGGAGATGGCCGAACTCAGCCGGATTGTGCTGGATTACCGCGATCTGGGCAACAAGGTGATTGCCAACCGCCTCGACGAGGCCATGCGGGAGCAGATGGTCACAGCGGTGTCGGACTTCACCGCCACCATTCTGTTGAGCGGGGATTCGGACTCGAAGTAGCGCTACACCCGCGTGGTGGCCGGGTCGCCACCGAAGCGCTGTGCGAGCCACACCGGGATGATCGCGACAATCGTGAGCGCGGCGGCGACCACATTGATCACCGGAGCCTGGTTGGGGCGGAACAGGTTTCCGAAGATCCAGATCGGCAGCGTCTGAACCGTCGGGCCCGCGGTGAACGTGGTGACGACGATCTCGTCGAAGGACAAGGCGAACGCCAGGATGGCGCCGGCCACCAGCGCGCCGCGCATCATCGGGAACGTCACGTACCTGAAGGTCTGCCGGGGAGACGCGCCGAGGTCGGCCGACGCATCGTCCAGGCTGGTGCCCAGTCGTCGCAACCGGGCCTGGGTGTTGTTGAAGACGATGACGATGCAGAACGTCGCATGACCGACGATCACCGTCGCCAGCCCCAATGTCACGCCAAGCGCGGAGGTGAATGTTGCGTTCAGCGCGATACCGGTGACGATGCCCGGCAGCGTAATCGGCAACACCACAAGGAAACTCACAACGTTGCGGCCGAAGAACGCGTAGCGCTGCACCGCGAACGCGGCCATCGTGCCGAGCGCAAGCGCGATGACCGTCGCACCTAGACCGACCACCACCGAATTGGCCAGCGATTTCCACATGCCTTGGCTGTTGGCGGCGTCCACCCACCACCGAAGTGTGAAGCCGCTGGGCGGGAACGCGAACGTCCGCGAGGCGTTGAAGGCGTTGATCACCACCAATAACAGTGGGGCGTAGAGGAATACCAGAACGAGCACCGCCCATGCCCGTACCGCGCGCCGCGCCCCGGTCGAGAGCATCACACGTTCTCCAGCGCGCCGGTGCGGCGCATCGCCAACAGGTAGGCGACGATCGCGACCAGGGGGATGATCGACAGCGCCGCTGCCAGCGGCTGATTGTTGGCGGTGACGAGTTGGCCGTAGATGATGTTGCCGAGCATCTGGGTCTTGCCGCCGACGATCGTCACCGCGATGTAGTCGCCCAAGGACAGCGAGAAGGTGAAGATCGATCCGGCCGCGATGCCGGGGAACACCAACGGCGCGACCACCATCCGCAGCGTGTCGGAGTCGGAGGCGCCGAGGTCCGAGCTGGCGTCGATGAGCGAATCGGGGACCCGTTCGAACGCCGCGAACACCGGAATGACCATGTACGGCAACCACAGATACGTCAGTGTGACGACCGTGGCGGTCAGCCCATAGCCCGGGGTGTAGCCCGTCGCCCATGACATCGGGCCCTCTGGCGAGAGCAGCATCCGCCATGCGTAGGCCTTGACCAGGTAGCTCGCCCACAGCGGTGTGGTCACCGCCACCACCAATGCCAGTCGCACCCGCGGCGAGGCGACCTTGGCCATGTAGAACGCCAGCGGCACCGCAAGTGCCATGCACAAGACGGTCACAACCAAGGCGACCGAGATGGTGCGCACGGTCGCCGTCCGGAACACTGCGTCGGTGAGCACCCGAACGATGTTGTCGCTGGTGAATGTGTGTACCACCGCGCCGGTGAACGCATTGGTGGTCCAGAATGCCGAAACCAGCAGCACGGCAAGCGAACCCAGGTACGCCACCACCAGCCAGGCCAGCGGCGGAACGAGCAAGAACGAGAGGCTGATGCGGCGCCCGACCGATATCGGTAAGGTGCCGCGCGTCTTCACCCCTTGATCTGCTGCCACTTGTCGACCCACTCGTTGTAGGCCGTGCAGCCATCGCCGCTGCCGTCGACGCACTGCTTCTGCGGCGTGGTCCAGTAGTGGATCTCGCCGGCGAACTTCTCGTCGGTCGCGTGGTAGATGTCGCAGAAGTCCTTCTGGGTGGTGTGTTCGCACGCCTTGGTCTGTGCGGGCGCCTCACCGAAGTATTCGGCGACCTGGGCGTTGACCTCGGGCGAGGTGATCCAGTCCATCCACTTGTACATGCAGTTTGGGTGCGCCGCCTTCGCCGAGACCATCCACGTGTCCGACCATCCGGTGGCGCCTTCCTTGGGCAGCACGGTGTTGACCTGAACCTTGTTGTCCGTGCCGATGGTGTTCGCGATCACCTGCCAGGTGGTGCCGATGACCGATGTTCCCGATTCGAACGCCTGCACCTCTTTGGTGTAGTCCGACCAGTACTCGCTGACGTTCTCGCGCTGGTTCTTGAGCAATTCGACTGCGGCGTCGAGTTGTTCGGGCGTCAGCGAGTACGGGTCCTTGATGCCAAGGTCCGGTTTGGTCTTGGACAGGTACAGCGCGGCATCGGCGATGTAGATGGGGGAGTCGTAGGCGGTGACCTTGCCCTTGTACATGCCCGCGTCGTCGAACACCGCGCTCCACGAGTTCGGCGCATCACGCACCACGTCGATGTTGTACATCAGCAAGTTGGCGCCCCAGCCGTGCGGAATCCCGTACATCTGCCCGCCCACCGAATTCCACGACTTGTCCTTGAGGAACGACGAAATCGTCCCGTAGTTGGGCACCAGCGAGGTGTTCACCGGCGCCACGTCACCCGCGTAGATCAACCGCAGGGTGGCATCGCCGGACGCCGAAACACCGTCGTACTGACCGCTGCGCATCAACTGCACCATCTCGTCGGAAGTGTTGCCGATCTTCACATTGGTCTGGCATCCCGTCTTCTGCTCGAACGGCGTCACCCAGTCGATGGCCTTGTCGTTGGAGCCGTCCTCGGCATAGCCCGCCCACGCGATGAGGTTCAGCTGGCCCTCGCCGTTTCCGACCGAAGCCAGCGGCTCGAGTTCCGGCGGCGTCTGACCGTTGCCGCCGGACTTGTCCGAACTCGAACAGCCGACCACCAATGCGGCGCAGGCGATGAGCGCGAGACCGATTCGCACGAGGGTGGATGTCATGGCTACTC
>JBKOYU010001020.1:0-2923 GCA_046725575.1 Actinomycetota bacterium
GGGCCAAAAGTCCCTGCCGCACACCGGCCAAAGTGGGCTATTGTGGCGGCCACGCGCGTTAACCTGCACAAATTGGGCTGCGCGCGAGGAGCGTGATCGCCGGTGGGAATCTCGAAGACCGCGGGCGGCCGGACAATCGTCCGGCCGTCGTCTTCGACGCTGCGCACCGTGCACGAGCTGTTCGTCGCCGGCCAAGTCGACGCGTCCTATCTGGACTCCACCCCGTTGCGTCCTGTCGTGGCCGACAGCTGGCGACGCAGTCTGGCCACCGGCGTCGATCCCGACCTCGGCGGCGCGACACCCGCCGCGATGGCTGCCCTCGATCGCATGCGCGCCGCTCATCCACTGGCGCCCGCCCTTCCCGTCATCCGCCGCCTGCTGGTTGACGACGCCACGGACGCCGGCGTCGTCGTCGCCGTGACCGCGGCCAACGGCACCCTGCTGTGGGTCGAAGGTGATCGCAAAGCGTGCCGCAAGGCCGAGCGGATGAACTTCGTGCCCGGCGCCGACTGGAGTGAGCGCGGCGCCGGAACCAACGCTCCCGGCACCGCGCTGGCCCTCGACGCCGAATTGCAGATCCGCGGGAGCGAGCACTTCTCGCGGATCGTCCAGCCGTGGAGCTGCACCGCCGTGCCGGTGCACGACCCCGCCACCGGGGTGCTCATCGGCGCCATCGATCTCACCGGCGGAACCCAGGTCGCGTCGCCGCAGACCCTGGCCCTGGTCCGCGCGACCGCCGTGGCCGTCGAGAACCACCTCGCGTTGATGCAGCTCAGCCTCCCCGCCGTCGCCGCGCCGACAACTGCTCGCCTGTCGGTGCTCGGCGCCGGCCGGCCGCGCTGGCGAGTGACCGACGACGGCCAGCCGCGGACGAGCATGCTGACCGGTCGGCACGCCGACATCCTGGTCTTGCTGAGCCGTCACCCCGAAGGCCTGAGCGCCGACCACCTCGCGATGCTCCTCGATGACAAGGACCTCGACGTAGTGACGATCCGCGCGGAGATGTCTCGGCTGCGCCGTGTCATTGGTGCCGAGTACATCGATTCTCGGCCGTACCGCTTGCTGTCACCGATCGCCAGCGACGTGAGCGACGTCCTCGATGCCCTGCAGGCCGGCGATGTCGACCGCGCACTGACGCACTACACCGGCGAGCTGCTTCCGCAGTCGGTATCGCCCGGTATCGCTCGGCTCCGCACCGAGCTCAGCGCGAGCCTGCGCGGCGCGGTGCTGTCGTCGGGAAACCTTGCGCTGCTTCGCCGTTGGCTCGACCTACCGGAAGGCCGCGACGACCGGGACTGCTGGCGGGTGCTGTACAACCACTCTGCGCCAGGCTCAGTCATGCGTGCCCAGGCCCGCGGCCACCTCGCCGGGCTGGACCTCGACCTCTCCTAGCCAGACGCGGCGTTCGGCGGCTACAAGCAGTCCGGCATCGGCCGTGAGACCCACAAGATGATGCTCGACCACTACCAGCAGACCAAGAATCTGCTCGTCTCTCACTCCAATAAGGCCCAAGGCTTCTTCTGAGCCGGGACCAAAGACCCTTCAACAACCACACTTTCACGATTGGAATGATGAAATGACACAGACCCTTGGCGCTCCTGTCGCCTCGGATACCACCGACACCATGCGTGCGGCCGTCGTCACCGAGTTCGGCGGACCCCTCCAGGTCGAAGAACTTGAGCTGCCCACGCCGGGCTACCGCGAGGCGCTGGTCAAGCTCGAAACCTCGGGCGTGTGCCACACCGATCTCCATGCCGCACATGGAGATTGGCCCGTCAAACCCCAACCGCCGTTCGTCCCGGGGCACGAGGGCTACGGCACCGTCGTCGCGCTCGGCGAGGGCGTCGAGGACCTGAAGGTCGGCGACAAGGTCGGCAACGCCTGGCTGTGGTCGGCGTGCGGCACGTGCGAATACTGCCGCACCGGCTGGGAAACGCTGTGCGAGAGCCAGAAGAACGGCGGCTACAGCGTCAACGGCAGCTTCGGCACCTACATGCTGGTCAACGCCGCCTACGCCGCACGCATCCCGGAGAACGCCGATCCGCTGGAGGTCGCGCCGATCCTGTGCGCGGGCGTCACCGTCTACAAGGGCCTCAAGGTGACCGACACCCGGCCCGGGCAGTGGGTGGCGATTTCCGGCATCGGCGGACTCGGCCACGTCGCGGTGCAATACGCCCGCGCCATGGGGCTGCGGGTCGTGGCCATCGACATCGACGACTCCAAACTCGCCCTGGCCACCCTCCTTGGCGCGGAGGTCGCCGTCAATGCCCGCACGTCCGACGTCGTCGCCGAGGTGCAGAAGGCCACCGGCGGCGTGCACGGTGTGCTCGTCACGGCGGTGCACCCGCAGGCGTTCGGCCAGGCGATCGGGCTCGCGCGGCGCGGCGGCACGATCGTGTTCAACGGGCTGCCGCCCGGCGACTTCCCGGCACCGATCTTCGACATCGTGCTCAAGGGTCTGACGATCCGCGGGTCGATCGTCGGCACCCGGCAGGACATGGCCGAGGCGCTGGACTTCTACGCCCGCGGCCTGATCCATCCCACGGTGGAAAGCGTGGGCCTCGATGACATCAATGAGGTGTTCGGCCGAATGGAACGCGGTCAGATCGACGGGCGCGTCGTCATCGACTACCGCTAGTCATCGGCTGGGACGCAAACTCCCCCGACAACTCGACGCGTCGGGGGAGTTTGCATTGCTTCGCCGGCGATGTGTTTGACCGGCCCGGTGGTGTGTTTCTGGGAACGACCGGCGGCAGTTGCACCACGCTTACGGGCAACGACAAGTCTGGCCAGCAGACGTGCAACGCCACGTTCAACCTGGCCGGCGGCCAGATCGTTATCCAGGGCGTGGACGACACCGCCGCGCTGTTCGTGCGCGGTGACACTGTTCCGCCGTCCATCGTTGGAGGCGCCGGCATCTACC
>JBKOYU010000002.1:0-3148 GCA_046725575.1 Actinomycetota bacterium
CCGCTACTCCTGACCGGCGCTGGGCAACTTGAGCCGTTTGAGCATCAATGCGTTAACCGCCACGATCAGGCTCGAACCAGACATCGACAGCGCAGCGATCTCCGGACGCAACACCAGCCCGAACGCGGGCTCGAAGACACCTGCGGCGATCGGCAAGGCGATGACGTTGTATCCGACGGCCCAGCCGAGGTTTTGGCGCATCTTTCGCAGCGTGCCGCGCCCGATGCGCAGGGCAATGGGCACGTCGAGCGGATCCGAACGCATCAACACCACATCGGCGGTTTCGATCGCAACATCGGTACCGGCACCGATGGCGATGCCCAGGTCGGCTTGCGCCAAGGCGGGGGCATCGTTGACGCCGTCACCGACCATCGCGACCTTCTTGCCCGCGCGCTGCAATGCGGAGATCTCGGAAGCCTTGTCGCCCGGCAACACCTCGGCGATCACCGTGTCGATTCCCAGTTGCGCGGCGATCCGTTTGGCGGTGGCCTCGTTGTCTCCGCTCAGCATCACCACCTCGACGCCCAGCTCGTGCAGCGCCGCGGCAGCGTCGGGGGAGGTCTCCCTTGCCACGTCGGCCAGGGCGATCACCGCGGCGCCGCGTCCGTCGACGGCCACCAGCACTGCGGTCCGGCCGCTGGAGGCGAGCTCGTCGCGCCGTTCCATCAGCGTGCCGAAGTCGATGCCCTCGTCGACCATGAGCTTTCGGTTACCCACCGAAACTCGGCGGCCCTGCACTTCGGCCGTCGCGCCGTGCCCCGGCACGTTGCGAAAATCCTTCAGAGGCAAGGGCTTTATCCCACGATCCGCGGCATATCGCACGATCGCGGCGGCCAGCGGATGCTCGGACGCCGATTCGACCGCGGCCACCAAACTGAGTAATTCGTTTTCGTCGATACCATCCACCACCACGTCGGTGACCTCGGGCTCGCCTTTGGTCAACGTGCCGGTCTTGTCCATCACCACGGTGTCGATACGGGCCGAGGTTTCTAGTGCGGTCGCGTTCTTGAACAGCACACCGCGTTTCGCGCCGAGTCCGGTGCCGACCATGATCGCGGTCGGCGTAGCCAACCCCAGCGCGTCGGGGCAGGTGATCACGACGACCGTTATCGCGAACAGCAGCGCGGTCTGAACGCCGGCGCCGACGGCCCACCAGACCATGAATGTGGCTGTGCCGCCGACGAGTGCAACGAGCACCAGCCAGAACGCGGCGCGATCAGCCAGTCGCTGACCGGGGGCCTTCGAGTTCTGCGCCTCCTGCACCATCTGGACGATCTGGGCGAGGACCGTGTCGGAGCCCACCTTCGTCGCTCGGACCCGCAGCGTGCCGGTGGTGTTGATGGAGGCGCCGATCACCGTCGACCCGGGATCCTTTGTCACCGGCAGGCTTTCGCCGGTGACCATCGATTCGTCGACCTCGGAATGGCCGTCCTCGACGGCGCCGTCGACCGGGATCTTGGCGCCGGGGCGGATCAACAGGAGATCGCCGACCGTTACCTCGGCGGTCGGAATCTCCACGGGTTCACCGTCGCGCAACACCACCGCCATCGGCGGCGCCAGTTCGAGCAGCGTGCGGATCGCGTCGTTCGCCCCGCCCCGGGCGCGCATCTCGAACCAGTGCCCGAGCAGCACGAAGGTCGTCAACACCGCCGCGGCTTCGTAGAAGACTTCTCCCCCACCGGTGAGCGTCACACCAACGCTGTAGAGCCAGCCCGCGCCGACCGCCACGGCGACGAGCACCATCATGTCCAGCGTGCGTGCGCGCAACGCCCGCCACGCCCCGTCGAAGAAGATCCACGCCGAGTAGAACACCACTGGCAGGCTCAACAGCAGTGTGAAGACGTCGTCGCGCAATCCGAACGGTGCCGGCACCGCAAACCCGAACATGTCGCGGCCCATCGGTGACCACAACATGATCGGGATCGACAGCACCAACGCGACGAGGAAGCGGTTGCGCATGTCACGGACCATCTGGTCCATCGACATCCCGGCGTGACCGCCGTGGCCCATCATCTCCTGTGGTGTGGCGGCGCCATGGGCCTCGTGCTCGGCGGGCTCGGCCATCGGGTCGCACACATGGTTGGGCACCGAGCGACCAGCGCAATGGAGCCCGCAATCACGCACCCAGTCCGACAGTTGGGCAACCGATGTCGTGGCGGGGTCATAGGTCACGGTGGCGGTTTGGTTGGCCGCGTTCGCCGTAACCGCAACGACCCCGGGGCGGCGCAGCAGCGTGGCCTCGACGGCCGCGGCGGACGTCGCCCAATGCAGCCCACCAACGTGAAGCACGACGGTGCTGTTGACCATGGCTAGAGCCTCGTGCTGCGCCGTATGGCTCGGCTAGTCATTCGATGAAGATTTCATGAAGCGTGGTGGTCATGGCCGGCGTGTTCGGCGTCGGGAGAGCCGCCCATCATGCGCAGCATCGGGATCCCGCCGGTCCGAATGAACCGGATCAGCAGCAGCGCGGTGAGGATCAGGAAGGCGATGTTGAGCCAGGTCGTGTAGTTCCAGGTGATGCCTTGCTCCATCACCATCACGTCGCGATGCTCCGGGATGAGATTTGCGGCGCCGAAGATGATTTCGACGAGATAACCGGCCCCGACCATGGTGACGTAGAAGGTTCCCAGCAGAACGAACATCATCCTGGTGCCGTAGTACTTCCGGTAGATGTTCAGGATCGGCAGGATAAGCAGGTCGGCATAGATGAACGCGATAACACCGCCGAAGCTGATGCCACCGCTCCACAGCACCGCCGCCAGCGGAACGTTGCCGATCGAGCACACGAACGACAGGACAGAGACCAGCGGACCGACGATCGGCCCCCACACCGCCGCGAGCGTCGGGTGATCGGTCAGAAAGAAGCTCTGCCAGAACGTTTCCGGGACCCAGGCCGCGATGGCGCCGGCAATAAGCAGACCAAGGACGATGTCGCGTAGGATCGCGGCCCATTCCATCACGTAGATATGCGAAACGGCGGTGAGCCCTTGCGGAGAGAACAACCTGCGCAAGAAGGACCCTTGGCTCGGAACCGACATGTCCATCGCGGCGTGTCCCTCCATGGACCCTGCGATACCTTTCTCGGCCTGTGTACGTGCTTCCTCGATGAGTCTGGATCGCACGAAGATCCGGAAAAGCACCGCGAGAA
>JBKOYU010001070.1:0-8574 GCA_046725575.1 Actinomycetota bacterium
CGACTCGATTGCGGATTCAACTGGTGCCGTGGGCGAATTGGTCGGTCAGCGGCGACTCGGCGTCGAAGCGGAGTTTGCGGCGGACAGGCGCGCGGTGGCCAGCGCCGATCGCGGCGATTCAGTTTGGGCCGACTTGGGTAGGTTTGAAGGCTGATGGACAAAAGCATTGGGGAAGCCGCGGTACACGATCCGGCGGAAGGCAGCCACGTCGAGGACGGCGTGGTCGAACACCCAACCGCCGAAGACTTCGGGCACGCCCGCACGCTGCCGGAGGACCGCACCTGGTTCAAGCGCGCGGTGTTCTACGAGGTGCTGGTGCGGGCATTCTTCGACTCCAACTCCGACGGCTCCGGTGACCTGCGTGGGCTGACCGAGCAGCTCGACTACCTCAAGTGGCTTGGCGTCGACTGTCTTTGGCTGCCGCCGTTCTACGACTCGCCGCTACGCGACGGCGGCTACGACATCCGCGACTTCTACAAGGTGCTGCCCGAGTTCGGCACCGTCGACGATTTCGTCGAGCTACTCGACGCGGCACACCGTCGCGGTATTCGGGTCATCACCGACCTCGTCATGAACCACACGTCGGATTCGCACGCCTGGTTTCAGGAGTCGCGCCGCGATCCCGACGGCCCCTACGGCGACTACTACGTGTGGAGCGACACCAGCCAGAAGTACTCCGACGCGCGGATCATCTTCGTGGACACCGAGGAATCGAACTGGACATTTGATCCCGTGCGCCGGCAGTTCTACTGGCACCGGTTCTTCTCCCATCAACCCGACCTGAACTACGACAACCCCGCCGTGCAAGAGGCGATGCTCGACGTCCTTCGCTTCTGGCTCGACCTCGGCATCGACGGCTTCCGGCTGGACGCCGTGCCCTACCTGTTCGAGCGGGAAGGCACCAACTGCGAGAACCTGCCCGAGACGCATTCCTTCCTCAAGCACTGCCGCAAGGTGATCGACGACGAGTTCCCGGGCCGGGTGCTGCTCGCCGAGGCGAATCAGTGGCCGGCCGACGTCGTGGAATACTTCGGTGATCCCAACACCGGCGGCGACGAATGCCACATGGCCTTCCATTTCCCGCTGATGCCACGCATTTTCATGGCGGTGCGCCGCGAGTCGCGATTCCCGATCTCGGAGATCCTTGGCCAGACCCCCGATATCCCCGACATGGCGCAGTGGGGCATCTTCCTGCGCAACCACGACGAGCTAACCCTCGAGATGGTCACCGACGAAGAGCGCGACTACATGTACGCCGAGTACGCGAAGGACCCGCGGATGAAGGCCAACGTGGGCATCCGCCGACGGCTGGCACCGCTGCTGGAGAACGACCGCAACCAGATCGAGTTGTTCACCGCGCTGCTGTTGTCGCTGCCCGGCTCCCCGGTGCTGTACTACGGCGACGAGATCGGGATGGGCGACATCATCTGGCTCGGTGACCGCGACGGGGTGCGCACCCCAATGCAGTGGACGCCGGACCGCAATGCCGGGTTCTCGACGGCCACCCCCGGCCGGCTGTACCTGCCGCCGAACCAGGACGCGATCTACGGCTATCAGGCCGTCAACGTCGAGGCCCAACGTGACAGTTCGAACTCGCTGTTGAACTGGACCAGGACCATGCTCGCGGTGCGCGGCCGCCACGACGCGTTCGCGATCGGCAGCTTCCGCGAACTGGGTGGGTCAAACCCGTCGGTGCTCACCTTCGTGCGCGAGTCCGACGGCGACGTTGTGCTGTGCGTCAACAACCTGTCGCGGTTCCCGCAGCCGATCGAGATGAGCCTGCAGCACTGGAATGGGTACACCCCTGTAGAGATGACCGGATACGTTGAATTCCCCCACATCGGCCAGCTGCCCTACATGCTGACCCTGCCTGGCCACGGTTTCTACTGGTTCCAGCTGCGGCCGCCAGAGTCTGGAGAGCAGTCATGAACCTGCCGTTCGACGAGTGGATCGTTCATCAACGTTGGTATGCCGGCCGCAACCGTAAGTTGACGTCCGCGCAGCCCGCCGCTGTGGTTTCGCTGCGTGACGACCTCGACCTCGTGCTTCTCGACGTCGCATACACCGACGGTCCACAGGAGCGGTACCAGGTGATCGTGCGGTGGGACACCGGCCCCATCGAGGAGTACAGCAACGTCGCGACGATTGGCTCCGATGACAACCGCACCGCCTACGACGCGCTGTACAACCCGGCGGACGCGAAATATCTTCTGTCGCTGATTGATTCGTCGGCAACCGTCGGGGACGTGCGCTTCGCCAAGGAGCCCGATGTCACGCTGCCGGTGGACGCCGCGCCGCGGGTGTCGAGTGCAGAGCAATCCAACACCAGCGTCATCTTCGAAGAACAGGCCGTGTTCAAGGTGTTTCGCCGCATCACGCCGGGCATCAATCCGGACATCGAACTGAATCGGGTGCTTGCGCGGGCAGGCAACGAGCACGTGGCGCGGTTGCTTGGGTCCTACGAAACGACGCACGGCGCAGAGCCGTATGCGCTTGGCATGGTCACCGAGTTCGCCGCCAACTCCGCCGAGGGGTGGGACATGGCCACCGCCAGCACCCGCGACCTGTTCGCCGAGGGGGACCTGTACGCCGACGAGGTGGGTGGCGACTTCGCAGGCGAGTCGTACCGGCTCGGCGAGGCCGTCGCGTCCGTGCACGCAACACTTGCCGAACAGCTCGGCACGTCGACCATCCTGTTCCCGACCGACACCGTGTTGGAGCGACTGTCGGCCGCTGCGGCGTCGGTGCCCGAACTACAGGAATACGCACCGCTGATCGAGGAGCGCTACCGCAAGCTGGACGAGGAGACGATCACCGTCCAACGGGTCCACGGTGACCTGCACCTCGGGCAGGTGTTGCGGACACCGGAGCGGTGGCTGCTGATCGACTTCGAGGGCGAACCGGGACAGCCCCTCGACGACCGCCGCCGTCCCGACTCCCCGCTGCGCGACGTGGCGGGGGTGCTGCGGTCATTCGAGTACGCCGCCTACCAACGACTGATGGAGCAGGCCATCGAGGAAGACCGGGAGCGGCAGCTGGCCGCGCGGGCCCGCGAATGGGTGGACCGCAACGCCGCCTCGTTCTGTGACGGCTATGCAGCGGGGTGCGAGGCCGATCCCCGCGACTCCGTGCATCTGCTCGAGGCGTACGAACTGGACAAGGCGGTGTACGAGGCCGCCTACGAGGCACGGCATCGGCCGAGCTGGCTGCCGATCCCGCTGAAGTCGATCGCGCGGATCGTGAGCTAACCCGGCCTAGCGAGGCTCTTGATCACGTCCGCGGCCGGTTTGGGCGTCCAGTCGGTCCGATACACGCCGTAGTTGTCCTGCGGATTGCCGCTGCCGGTGTTGCGGTCGCGGGTGGTGTAGACGAACGCCGGACCCGCGCCGGCGGCATGCTCAGCCACGCCCCCACGGGTGTGCTGACCGAATTCGGACATGCTCTGCGGGAACCGTGCGGTCGCATCCACTGGGCCGGAACCGAAAGCTCGGCCGTGATGTGCAGATGGGTCGACGGTGCCGTTCGCTCCGGTGAGCGCGCGGCGACCGAGGTGATGCAACGCGAAAGGGTGAGCGTCGCGTAACGGTCGGTGCCCGGCGCGGCACCACCAGTTATGACACTCACACAGATTCGCTCCACAAAGCAGAGCACCATCGACACCGTCGGTGGCCTGGCGGCTCGCTACGGTCTGGTCATCGTGATCGGCGCGTTCGGGCTGCTGAAGTTCACGGAGTACGAGGCGAAGGGCATCGAGCCCCTTGTCTCCGAAAGCCCGTTCATGAGCTGGCTGTACGACATCTTCTCGGTGTACACGTTCTCGGTACTGCTCGGCGTGTTCGAAGTCGCCGCAGCGGTTCTGATCGCCGTCAAGCCGTGGTGGCCCAAGGCGTCGGTTCTCGGCAGCGCCCTCGCCATCCTGCTATTCGTCGCGACGATCAGCTTCCTGTTCACCACGCCAGGCGCTTTCGACGACTCGGTCAGCTATCCCGCCCCCTCGCTGACCACTGGGTTTCTGTTCAAGGACGTGGCCTTGCTTGGCATTTCGGTGTGGACGCTGACCGATGCGCTACGGGCAACCCGCAGCAGTCTCGCCGGTTCCTCACAGGCTCACGCAACCTAGCGATGACTCACTGGCTGGTGTGACAACATACCCACTTTTGGGCGACACAGAGGCGCAAGCGCCGACCGCCGACGACGCCGACAACCCACGGCCCACCCGGCTGACCGCGATCACGTGGAACCGGGTGGGCCTCGTCGTGCTTCTGATCGCCACAGCGGTGATGTATCTGTGGGACATCACCATCAATCGGATGGGCAACCAGTTCTATGCCGCTGCGGCGCAAGCGGGTTCGAAGAACTGGGAAGCGTTGTTGTTCGGCTCGCTGGACCCGCACAACTTCATCACCGTCGACAAGCCGCCGGTCTCGCAGTGGGTGATGGGGCTGTCCGGGCAGATATTCGGCTTCAACAGCGCGAGCATGCTGATTCCGCAGGCGTTGATGGCGGTCGCCGCCGTCGCCCTGCTGTACGGTGCGGTGACACGCATCAGCGGCCCACGCACCGGGCTGCTCGCCGGCGCAGTGTTGGCGCTGACACCGGTGGCCGCGTTGATGTTTCGGTTCAACAATCCCGACGCCGTGATGGTGCTGCTGATGACCGCCGCGGCGTACTGCACCGTGCGTGCGGTGCAGCGGGCGAGCCCGAAATGGCTGGCGTGGGCCGGTGTGGCACTGGGTTTCGCGTTCCTCGCCAAGATGCTCGAAGGGCTGATGGTGGCCCCGGCACTGGCCGCTGCGTACCTTGTCGCCGCGCCGACGACCCTGCGGGCCCGGCTGCGACACGTGCTGGTGGCGGCGGTGGCCTTCGTCGTCTTGGCGGGCTGGTTCGTGGTGTTGACACTGCTGTGGCCCGCGTCGTCGCGCCCGTACATCGCGAGTTCGACCGATAACAACTTCATGAATTTGGTGTTGGGCTACAACGGTTTTGCCCGTGTGCTCGGCCACAACCACATGGGGTTCGGCCCGCCTGACCAGATCGTCGGATCGGCGGCGGGTGCGCGGTTGAATCTCAGGGGGCAAGGAGGATTCGGCGGATTCGGGGGATTCGGCGGATTCGGTAATCAATCGCAGGGCTGGTCGCGGCTGTTCAGCGGCGAATTCGGCTTCGAGATCGGCTGGTTGGTGCCCGCGGCGCTGCTGGCAACGGTTCTGGTGGTGGTATCGCGCGGACGTGCACCGCGGACCGACCTGACGCAAGCCGCGGCGATTCTGTTCGGCGGTTGGCTGGTCGTGGACGGACTGGTGCTGAGCTTCATGCACGGCGCGATCCACGCGTACTACTGCCTGTCCATCGCGCCACCGATGGCGGCGATGTTCGCCATCGGTATGCACGAATTGTGGCGGCACCGCGAAAAGCCATTGTACCGAGGCGGTTTGGCGGTACTGGTCGGCGGCACGGGCGTCTGGAGTTGGTGGGTCCTCGGCAGGAATGCAGCCTGGCTGCCGGGGTTGCGGTGGACCATCCTGGCGCTGGCGGTCGTGGCGGCGATCGCGTTGCTCGTCCCGCGGACGTATCGGACCCGCCGCGGGGTAGCGCTCGGGGCGTTGGGCGTGGGGCTGGTCGCTGCGCTGGCCGGCCCCGCCGCGTATGCGATCGCCACGATCGGCCAGCCGCATCAAGGCGGCGGACCGGCCGTCGGGCCCGCCGACGCGTCCCGGCAGGGCCACTTCGGGTTCGGCCAGAGTGCGGACAACCCCGACCTCGACGCGATTCTGAAGGACACGACCACCGAATGGTCCGCCGCGGTCAGCCGCTCGTCGAGCGCGGCAGGCCTCGAATTATCCACGGACACAGCGGTGATGGCGATCGGCGGGTTCTCGGGCAGCGACCCGGCGCCGACCCTGAGCCAGTTCCAGGACGACGTGGCGCAGCACAAGGTGGCCTACTACATCGTCGTGAACAACCGTGGCCACGGACCGGGCTGGGGAAACCGCGGTCACGCCGACATTGCGAACTGGGTCGCGGCCACGTTCCCGTCGACGACCGTGGGCGACGCGACGGTGTACAACCTGTCGGTGCCGAAGTAGCCGCGATCGTGAACTACCGCACCAATCGTCGCAGCAACGCCGACGCCATCGCGATGCCCGCGGCCGCGGCGACCACCAGCACAGCGATGTCGAGGAAGCCGTTGGTCGGCGTGCCGATCAGCAGTCCGCGCAGCGCGTTGACCTCGTAGCTGAGCGGGTTGACCGCCGACAGCCAGCGCAGCCACTGCGGCATCACGTCGACCGGGTACAGCGCGTTCGACGCGAAGAACAACGGCATCGTGATGGCCTGCCCGATGCCCATCAAGCGGTCCCTGTTGCGCACCAGCCCGGCCAGCGTTATCGACAGACACGCGAAGAACGCCGCGCCCAGCACCACAACGCCCATCGCCCCAAGGATTCTCAGCGGGTTGACGGTCATGTGCACGCCGAGCAAGTATGCCAGCGTTACCACCCCGATCACCTGCACCACCGAGCGCACGCCCGCCGCGAACGCCTTGCCGGTGATCAGCGCCGACGCAGGCGCAGGCGTCACCATCAGCTTCGCGAGGATGCCCGCATCGCGGTCCCAGATGATCTGGATGCCATAGAAAATCGAGATGAACAGTGCCGACTGCGCGATGATGCCCGGCGCCAGGAACTCCAGGTACGGCACGTCGCCGGTGTTGATGACGTGCAGCCGCGTAAACGTCTGCCCGAAGATCAACAGCCACAGCGCAGGCTGCACCATCCTGGTGAAAAGCTCGGTGCGGTCATGCCGCAGCTTCTGCAGTTCCACCACCGCGAAAGCGCCCACCCGCATCGCCATTCCACGGATCCGACGCCACCCGCGCGGCGCGCGGACGATCTCTATTCCCACCCTCTGCTCAACTGACACGGCGCGCCGTCCTCCTGCTGTTGCGGACCGCACGGAACCCGGTCTGCGACGTGTCCTCGCCGAGATCCGAACCGGCGTAGTGACGGAAGACGTCCTCGAGTGTCGCCGCCGGAGCCGCGTTGGCGGCGACATGTGTCTGAGCCGACACCCTCTGCTTCAGCTCCGTTGGCGAGCCGACCGTCTGCAGCTGGCCGTGGTGCATCAGCGCGACCCGATCGCACAACGCGTCGGCCTCCTGCATGTAGTGGGTGGTGAGCAGTACGGTCATGCCGAACTCACGCTGCATACGCCCCACCTGAGCCCAAACGCCGTCGCGCGCAATGGGATCCAGGCCGACCGTCGGTTCGTCGAGGATCAGCAGCGACGGCCGGTTGACCAACGCCTGCGCCAACTCCAGCCGACGCACCATGCCGCCGGAGTACGTGCCCGCCACCATGTCGGCGACGTCAAGCAACTGCATCGCATACAGCGCCTCGTCGACCCGATCGGACCGCTGGTTGCGCGGTACGTCGTAAAGCCGTGCGAACAGCTCGACGTTCTGTCGGCCAGTCAGCGCGGCTTCGATCGAAAGCTGTTGCGGCACATAGCCGATGTTGTGCCGGATGTCCATGGTGTGCCGACGCGAGTCGAGGCCGAAGACGGAAACCTGGCCACTTTGGACCGGCGTCAGCGTGGTCAGCACGCGCACCACCGTGGTCTTGCCCGCTCCGTTGGGGCCGAGCAGGCCGACCGTCTCGCCGCAGCGCACCCGCAGGCTGAGGTCGTCGACCGCGGTGAACTGGCCGTAGCGGTGGGTCAGGTGCTGACAGTCGATCGCAAGCGATGGTGTCATGGTTGCCTCTCGTGCAGCATGCGGGTCATCTCGGCGAGCACCTCCAGTCCGCGCTCCAGGCTGTCGAGCTGGCCGGGATCCAGCTCGCCGAGCACCGCCGACAGGGCGGCGCGGCGCGCGGCGCGGGACTCGTCGGCGATGCGTTGTGCGGGCTCGGTCAGCCGCAGCCGGCCCACCCTGCGGTCGTCGGAGTCGACCGTGCGGATCAGCAGGCCGTCCGCCGCCAGCTTGGACACCAGCGTCGAGGCCGTGTTGGGTACCAACCCCAACTCGGTGGCCGCCTCCCGCACGGAGATACCCGGTTGGCGGCCGACCAAGCGCAGCAACTCGGCCTGCGACTGGGTCAGCCCGGTCGCGTCGAATCCGCTGCCGGTCGACCGGCGCAGCTGACGCCGGAACCGTCCCACCACGGTGAACAGCTCGGCGATCAGATCGGTGCGGGTGTCCACGACCACGATATTACCTCTGTTACAGAGTCATTTTTCCCGGCCACGAGCCCGGGCGAGACATACTCCAAGAAGGCACGCAGGGGGTGGCAGCCCGGGTCGCCGAGGTGCTCGTGGATGGTCGACAGGATTTCGTCGACGCGTGCGGCTAGGGCGTGACGGCGTCCGGCGATTCGGGCAGCACCTGGCCGCCGTCGACGGCGATCGCCTGGCCCGTGATGTAGCCGGCCTCAACGCTGGCGAGAAACGCCGCGGCGTAGCCGATGTCTTCCGGTGTGCCGAGCGCGCCTGCGGGGATCGCCCGCGCCATCCCGGCCAGGTAGTCCTCGCCGAGATCGGCGAGGCCCTCGGTGAGGATGTTGCCCGGCAGCACCG
>JBKOYU010000288.1:0-4221 GCA_046725575.1 Actinomycetota bacterium
CCATCGCCGCGGCCGTGAGCATCAAGGCGATGGTGTCGGCCCGCGCATCCCAGCAGCACACCGTGTCGTACGCATCTCAGGTCGTGCTGCCGTTCACTCACCTCAATAAGCCCTGGGGCGCGGCGGTCGACGGTGCCGGCAACCTCTACATCGCCGACCACGACACCCACCAACTCTTGAAGCTCGCGGCAGGAGCCAGCGCGCCGACTCCCCTTCCGTCGACTGGGCTTTCGGACCCAACAGGCGTAGCGGTGGACAGCGCGGGGAATGTCTACGTCACTGACAACGGCAACGATCAGGTGTGGAAGCTGGCGGCGGGCGCGGACAAGCTGACGGCACTGCCGCTCAGTGGTCTCAAGGACCCCGACGGGGTGGCCGTCGACGCCGCGGGCAACGTCTACGTCGCGGACTACAGCCTCAAGCGGGTGCTCAAGCTTGCCCCGGGGGCGAGCAAGGCGACCGTGCTGCCGTTCGGCACGCTGAGTGGCCCCATCGGAGTGGCGGTGGACACCGCGAACAACGTTTATGTGGTCGACAACCAGAGCAGTCGGGTGCTGAAGCTGGCGGCAGGTGCCACCCACCCGACCGTCGTGCCGTTCGGCTCGCTGTATTACCCCACCGGGGTGGCGGTGGACGCCGCGAACAACGTCTACGTCCTGCAGACGAATCCCCACCCCGTGCTGAAGCTGGCGGCCGGAGCCAACGCCCCAGCGCCGCTGCCGTTCTCGTTGAGCAACCACGGCGCAGGGTTGGCGGTCGACAGCGGTGGCACGGTCTACGTCACCGACCTCGGTGACCACGACGTACTGAAGCTGGAGCCAGGCGCTCGTAAGACGACGACCGTGCCGCTCACCGACCTCGTCTACCCCAACGGTGTGGCGGTGGACGCCACCGGCGACGTCTACGTCACCGGAGAAGGCGATAACCGGGTGTGGAAGCTGGCGGCCGGCGCGGACACCCCGGCGCCACTGCCCTTCACCAACAAGACGGATCCCGTCAGCGCCGCGGTCGACCCCGCAGGCAACCTCTACATCACCGATTTCAACCACCATCAGGTGCTGAAACTGACTGCTGGGGCTGCGAATCCGGTTGTGCTGCCGCTGGCCGGCGTCCAGTACCCGGCCGGTATCGCGGCCGATACCGCGGGCAATCTCTACATCACCGACTGGGGCAGTAACCGGGTGTGGAAGCTGGCCGCCGGAGCGGGTAGTCCGACGGCGCTGCCGTTCGCCGATCTGCGCGATCCCCACGGCGTGGCCGTGGACACCGCAGGCAACGTGTACGTCGTCGACAACGGCAACAACCGGGTGCTGAAGCTCGCGGCGGGGTCGACCACCGTCGCCGCGCTGCCGTTCACCGACCTCAACAGCCCCGCCGGGGTGGCCGTCGACACCGCGGGCAACGTCTACGTCGCCGACCGAGGCAATAACCGGGTGTTGAAACTCGCGGCGGGATCAACCAGCGCCACGCCGCTGCCGTTCACTGACCTGAACACTCCCCAGGGGGTGGCGGTGGACAGCACCGGCACCGTCTACGTGACCGACAACGGCAACGCTCGAGTACTGAAACTTCCGGTGCAGTGATGGACCGAAACTCTTTGACTCCCAACCATATTCCACAGCTCCACAAAGGAACGAACATGAAGCGATCTCGGATGACCGTCGCGCTCGTCGCGCTGGCGGCAATGACCCTGGCCGGATGCTCGTCGTCGAACGGTTCGACGACAGCCCACAGCACCTCGCCCAACGCCGCCACACCGACAACGGTTGCACCGGCCACGCCGGCTGTTGCGCATGGCGTCGAGGCCGCACTCGGCGACGTGCCATGGGCGAAGGTCGGCCCGGGCTGGATGCTTGCGATGTGGAACCCGATCACCCCGGTTATGCCCGGCAGCGATCCGGTCCCGAACGAGCCGGCGTACGACATGGCCACCTCGACGCTGTATCTCGTTGACCCGCAAGGCAACCGCTACCCGATCACCACCTTTGCCCCGGGCGCTCGCCCCGAGTTGATCGGATGGTCCGGTGACGGTAGCCACGCCCTGATCGACCCGGAGCGTTACGTGCCGAAGTCGTCGTCCCTCGTCTCGATCGACCTGCACACTGGCGCGCAGACGGCCACTGCCGTCCAGGGCTACGCACAGTACACACGCCCCGACGGCAACGCGCTGCTGATAGCGACCGACCACGACGGGAAGAAGCCGGGAACGTTGAAACGGGTCGACCTTGCCGGCAAGGAGCTGCAGTCATATCCGACGGACCAACTCGGCGGCGCAGGTGTGTTCAGCGGTGACTACCTCCAGTCGCTCGACGGGACGCAGCTCGTGCTCGGGACCGCGAACCGCGACAGCGACGGGGTTACGAGGTCCGACAACAGCCTGGTCGTGATGGGCAATGACGGAAAGATCATCCGAACGCTGCCGTCGCCGATGCCGAAGGCCCAGTGTGCGCCTGTGCGGTGGTGGGCCTCAACCGTGATCCTCGCTCACTGCGACAACGACGCGGGAAGTCAGCTCTGGACGGTGCCCGTAGACGGCGGGACGCCAACCCCGCTCACCGCCGTCAACTCGGGCCAGGAGGACGACCCCGGCTTCGGCGGGGACATCGACGACTGGGTTGCCTACCAACTCCCCAGCGGAACGTTCCTCCAATCCACGGGCGCTTGCGGCTCAATCTTCCTGTCCCGCTTGACGCCTGATATGCACACCACGCGGGTCGACGTCCCTGGCGTTTCCGACAGCATCGCCGTCGCGGGCGTGACCGGGGACAAGTTGTTGCTCCTCGCCAAGGTCGGATGCAGTGGGACCACGTCGCTGCTGACCTACGACCCGGCGGCCAACACGTCCACAGTCCTGCTCGGGCCGCCGATCAACGGTGGCGGTGTCACCGACGCGCGGCTCTTCCCGGACCAGAAGTAGGCGGCGATGAAAATCCCGATGCTTGTAGCGATTGCTGCGGCGGTGATTGCAGGCGTGGCTGGCTTGCCAACGGCCAGCGCGCAATCGGCGTGCGACGGCCTCGGCGGAACGGTCGACACCGACCAGATCTGCCAGGTCCACAGCGCCACCCCGACCTACACGATCGACATGAGCTTCCCGCTCGACTATCCCGACCAGCAGGCGCTGACCGGGTTCCTGACGCAGGACCGTGACGACTTCGTCAACTGGATCGCCGACACCCGGGCGGACGGACGCAACCGGCCCTACCTGCACGACGTCACCGCGAAGACGTACCGATCGGGACCGCCCGCCTCCGGCACCCAGAGCCTGGTGCTGGAAATCGACGACGACACGGGCGCCGCCCACGAAGGCCACCCGAACACCTGGTTCAGAGCTCTCAACTACGACCTGACTAAGCGCGCCCCGATCACATACGACACGCTGTTCAAACCGGGCACCAATCTGCTGGAGGTGTTGAACCCGATTGTCCAGCGCGAGTTGGGGACGCGCTCCTACATGCCCGTGCGCGACCTGGACGCAACGACATACCGGAATTTCGCGATCACCGACGACGCGGTGATCTTCTTCTTCGGCGAAGACCAGGTGGTTCCGGACCACAATGGGCCACATCAAGTCTCGGTTCCGCGAAGCGAACTCGCGTCGCTGCTGGCATATTTGTAGCAAACTGGACAGATGACTAAGCGCGACCACGCCGCCGGCGGACATTAATAGGTATGCCGGCAGTGAATCGACTGGTTCACCCAGCGAGACGAACGGCTCGCCCAGCGCCGCCCAGACGACGGGCGAGACCACCAAGGCTCCGGACATCGCAACTCCGACGAGCACGAAGTAACCGATCGGCGTCATCAGCAGTGCATGCAGCGCCAGGAATCCGAGGCTGCGCCAGCCGACCGCATCGGTTAACGCGGCCACAACCGTGTACAACCGGCCGCCGGGTCGAACGAATGGCGGCGGGGCGTCGATCGTCACACCCATCAGCCGGGCCAGCGATCGGTACAGCCGGTTCCACGCGCGCCCGCTCATCACCACCAATGCCAGCAATGGGATGCCGACGAGGGTGACGATCAGAAGCACACCCAAAAAGGGCGGGTTCGGGAGGACACTTGAGGGCGTCTCGTTAATCTCGCGCGTCCGGCTTTCACCTCTTGCCGGCACTTTGGATCAGTCACTCCCGAACCCGTCGTGCGCTCGATCGTACGCCTGTGACTGCGGCCGCACCAGAGGGATTTTGGGCGCTATTTGTCCTTCGTTCGCAGAAGCGC
>JBKOYU010000570.1:0-4679 GCA_046725575.1 Actinomycetota bacterium
TCATTGCGGTCGCCCCCATCGCGGCGTTTACCTGTTCGGGACTGAGCAGCAACCCGGGCAGCTCACGCTCGACAAGAGGACGCGGAATCATCGATCGGGTGGTCGTCGTCGACCCGGCATGACCTTTTGTGCTGCCGCACCCGGCGACCAGAACGCAGATCACCGCAACACCAAGTGCGGCCGTTGGTTGGCGCATGTGTGTTCCTCCCCATTGCGGCCGTGCCCAACCGATCAGCGCGCCGCGATGTCCCCCACGACGCGGCGCGTGAAGACCAATGGTGCAGTAGTGCCGCCGACGCCGACGTGAAATTGATGGTGGTTCTTGATCACGATGAACGGTGTTTCTTGATGACGATTGGTGTGTCGAGCACTGCTCCGAGTGTTTCCCGGATCGGTCCGGGTTGGTGAAGGCGCGGCTAATCGCCGCCGGCGGCGGCCGTCGGCGCGGGCGCCAACAAATCGGTGCGAGACGGCGGCGGGGCAGGAGTAGGGGTGCTCGGCGGCGCCAACGGTGCATCACCGCCACCGGCCGATGCCGGTCATCAACTCGTCGACCTGGCGATCCCAAAAACCCACGACACAAAACATAGGGCAGTCTCCGGTCAGCGGCTACGCTTCGCGGGCACTTCGCCGCTCCGGCACCCATGGCACCGCATCGGCCGACAACAATGCTGTAACGCTCACCCACGCAGCGTGTCCGCGGTCAACTCGACCCCGGCGGAGGCGTCGATAACGACCGGGTTCACACCTCGCCGGCGGCGCGCGCTTGGGCGAGCGTGTCAGTAGCCCGCACACCCCGGAACCAACGGGTTTCCCGCCCGACGCCGCCGGTCGGCTCGAAGTGTGACAGGCATTGGGTGGAAGGCCCGGTGCCTCGGCCACGCGTACGGACGCAGGTTGGAGGCGCGAGAGGCATGCGACGGCGGGCTACGCCGCTTCGGCCTAAGCTGGACCGCGGCCAAGGTCTTGCACCCCCGGGGGAGGCCTGCAATGAGGACGTTTGTTTGCCGTCTGGTGCCCGCCGTCGTGATGGCGTTAGCGCCGACGGCGGCCGTGACGATCGCGGCGCCGGCGGCCCCGGCGCGGCCCTCGGATCCGGGCGTGGTGAATCAAGCGGTGCTCGACCTGGGGTCGGTGGGCAACATCGTCGGCGCCACCTTGGGCTGGGAGAACATGTCGACGGTGCCGGTGCAGGATTATTCGGTCGATCTCCCGGTCTGCAACGACTACGCCGATATCGGGCTGCCCGAGGTCTACAACGCTCCTGGGCTGGCGTCGTTCAACAGCGCGGTCATGCAGGAGTCGCCCACCGATGACACCCACTACGTCAAGCAGGCGGTCGGTGTGTTCACAACTAACGCCGCGGCGAGCGCGGCGTGGCACCGGATCCTGGACCGGACGGCTGGGTGCTCGGGGCAGACCACCGCGATGCACATTGACAACGGGGCGACCCAGGTGTGGTCGTTCACCGACGGTGCGATCACGGGCACCGACGCTGCGTGGAGCAAGCAGGAGGCCGGTACCGACCGTGGCTGCTTCATCCAAACCCGGCTGCGGGAAAACGTTCTGCTGCAGGCGAAGGTGTGTCAGTCGGGTGACGGCGGTCCCGCGGTGAACGCGCTGGCGGGGGCGATGCAAAACGCGCTCGGGCAATAGCAGCGCTCGCAAGGATTGCAGCACAACGTGATAGCAGTGGTTGATTCATCTGCGGAAACGCCCGCAATCGTTGGTGGATAATGTTATCCACCAAACCCGGCAAGCCGTGTCACCTACGGCTCGCCTCCTGTGACGGCTATGTGCTCGGCGTGCAGTCGGGAATAGGAACGCCGCAAGCACCAAGCAGCGTATAGCGGTAACGAGGTGGTCGCTATCGTGTCTCCTTGATGACTTGGGCGTAGTGGAACTGCCACCTCTCGACGAGGCGGAAGCCCAGGTCGTGAGGGACCCAGAACGCGTTAGCGTCGCCGAAGTGGGGGCCCGGTGGCAGCGCCGCGCCCTGCTGGTGATCTGGCAGAGACGTGTCGCGCTCGGAAATGATCCATAGCACCCGGCATTGAGCGATCCGGTCGGCCACGACGAACGGCGCAATGCTGACGTCCCACAACTCATTACGCGACGCTGCCGGTTCGCCGAGGCCGACGTCCACCAGCTTCGCATATGCGTCTGGGCGCGCCGCGACGAGCGGACGGATCGGACCTGGTCGCCATGTGACGGTGTCGTCGAGTAGCAGGCAGTCGCCCGCGCGGGGCCTTCTGCTTGACGAGATCTGCAACTTGGCTGTAGTCCATGCCGTACTTGGAATACGGGCCGCGCTGACCGTAAAGGTAGTTCGGGAAGGCGGCCAGCGCGAAAAGGACGAGAAAAGTCGCGGCAGAACGGCGTTTGGGCTAGCACCGCGATGCAGGTCCCAAGAAGCACGGCGACGGCAGGCGCGGTGAAACACAGGTAGCGCGGATAGTAGATCGGCGTGACCACAGCCGAGTAGCCGAGCGAGTACGGTTGGGATGGCGACCCAGGTGAGGGTAAGCCAGACAATTTGCGGCTCACCGGGTTTCGCGTCTTTCCGGCGCAGCTGTATCCATGTGCCAACCACCAAGGCGGCGAGAATCGCGAACGGCACGCTGCGGTCGAAGTACTGCTTGACGCCGACGTCGATGATGGTGCGCGCCGACAGCGGCGGAATCCAGCCCAGCTGTGCGGACTGCCGCCGCGCAAATGGCATGAACGGCGCGGCCAGCGCTGCCACCCCCGCGACCGCAAACGGAATTGTCGCCGCTCGTCGGGCACGCACCGCCACCAGGAAACCGAGATGCGCAACCACCATGAGCACCAGGTACACATCGAGCACGATCGACAGCGCCACGGCCGCCGCGTAGCACACCCACCGCACCGTGCGCCCGCGCCGAAGCGCGACAGCGAACAGCACGGTGATCCACACCGCGGCCATCGTCGACATGGCGTATGGACGCGCTTCAACGCCTGCCCAGCTGGCGCGGGGCAGCACCGCAAACATGACGCCCGAACACACCGCCACCGAACGCGACCCGAACTGCGTGGCGAGCACGACGATGCCGGCCGCCGCGCCGCCGATCGCCAGCGCGCTGGGTGCACGCGCCCACAACTGCGTGGGCGCGAAGACCCTGAACCAGCCGTGCATGAGCAGGTAGTACAGCCCGTGCACCGCATCGAGGCGGCGCCAGCAGCCGCACCAACTCCGGAAGCGTCCGATTCGCAGCAGCCGAGATCGTCGCGGCCTCGTCGTACCAGAACGACGGACGACCGGCCGCTGCCCGGCTGACTGCGGCGGCGAACAGGAAAACCAGCGCCGCATCCCACCCAGGGGCGAGGCGGACCTTGACGTTACGTGGCTCGAGGTGGGACCCGATTAGCCAATCATTAGTGCGCGCATCGCACCCGTGCACGTGCCCCACCGCGTCATCGTGCTGGGCTGGCCCTTCCTCATCGCCGTCACCGTCCTGGCGGTCGCATTCCTGTCGCGAGGCCAGCTCACCCGCATCCAAGGCGCGATCCTGCTTACCGCCTACGCCGGCTACATCGCCGCATGGGTCCTCATCGAACAATGACCCCACCCGGTCGGTACTGCCGTCAGCGTGATCGCAACGACCGCAGCGCCAAAGCCGCGAACCCCGCGGCGCAGCCCTGCGCCAACAGCCGCGTCGGCTCCCACCACGACCGCTCCAACCCATCCAGACCAACCGTCTCCTGCACCACATACAACACGAAAGTCGTTGCCGCCAAGGCGATCCCGAGCCACCACCCCCACCGGCATCGACATACCACCCCACCGCGGCAGTCGACGCGGCAGCGGCCGTGACCACCAGGAGGAGCCCCGGAAAACCCGCGTAGGCCACGATGCCAGCGGACTCACGCAGATAATGCGGCAGATGAAGCGTCAACACCGAAAGCCCCAGCATTATGGTCACCGCGGCCCATAAGCCAGCGGACTTCCCTGGGCGGCTACGGATTTCGCGTGGTAACACCACGCCCGACACTATCGGTCCAGTCAGCACGCGCGAAACAACGCTACAACCAAGGACCGGTAGCAACCTGAACCAGTCAGGCCGCGGCTACGCGCGCGAATCAGCAACTGGTCAATTCAGCGTCGGCCGCACCCGGCGACACGAATACACGCGGCATGGTCGCGCGGAGATCTCACGCCAGGTAGCAATCGGGAACACCGGCCGCTAAAGGTGCTGCCAACTACGAGGAATGAACCGCCCGCCCCTAACCGGGCAACAGTCGTACACACTCGTACGCGACCGCAGATAACACCGACGGCGTCAGAGCGCTTCACGAAATTCACCGCCTCGAGCCCGTCGGCAGCGCCGGCGCCTTCGCAGAGGCAGTTACCGAAGGGATTCCTCGAGCCACGGCGTCAGCCACCGCACGCCGTCAGGGTTGAGGTGCACACCGTCGCTGCGCACCTGGATGTCATCCACGTTGGCGGTCTAGACGCCGTCTGGGCACAACTTCTTATTCAGGTTCAGGACACCGATGTTCGGATGTTGCCCAATCACGCGGCGCAACATTGCATTCCAGCGGCTGACCCGGTCCGGTTGATCTTCCCGGTAGAGTGCCCCATCCGGCTTTCGCCCCGCCGGCCGACTCCAGCGGCCAGCCAGAAGCCGCGGCGCCGCTTAGAACAGTGTGTAGACAAG
>JBKOYU010000200.1:0-3416 GCA_046725575.1 Actinomycetota bacterium
TTTCAGCGGTGCGTGATGGCGGGCGCCATGGGATTCGGCAGCACCAACTGCTACCTGCTCAACATCAACAATCTCGAAGGGCAGATCCCATGGGTCGGGCCGTGAAAACTCAACCGCCGGTTAATCCTTAGGCGGGCGGCAACATCCCGGGGGCGGCGTTCGGGTCGACCGGAACCGGCACGCCGACGTTGGGGCTCTGGCCCGGCACATTCGTGCCGCCCGCGGGTGGCGGAGGCGCGTTGGGATCCGGTGGCGGCGGAGGCGGCGGCGTCCACGGCCGGATCGACTGCGCCAGCGTGACGGCCTCGCCCTTCGGCACCGGATTGTTGGCGGTGCCAAGCCAAACCACGAACCAGCGCTCGGGCGTGCGCTGGCCACGCGGCGTGCCCGGGGGCGTGGGCGCTCCGACGACGCCGGCCCAGATCTGGCCGGTGGGCTTGTTGGTGTCGGTGAACTTCACCTCGTAATACGACGCGACACCTGACATGCCACCCGCATTGAGCGGGACGGTCTCCTGGTTGACGCGCGTGCCGGGGAAGGGCATGAAGAACTCACCCATGTCCGACGCGAGGCGCTGGGCCGCCTTGGTGTTGTCGGTCTCGGCGCCCGCGAACAGCTTCAGGTCGAGCCGGCCGAGCAGCACGCTGGTATCGCTTGGCGGCTGGGCGGGTTGCGCGCCCGCGGGCGCTGTCGGCGGAATCTTGTTCAGCAGCGCCTGCCCGTAGGACAGCTGCGTCGCGTCGGCCACCTTCCAGCCTGCAGGCACCACATAGCTGAAGCTCCCAGCGGCGTTGTCGACGCGGCCCGGCTCCGGCGCCGGAGCCGGCGCGTTCGGATCGACAGGCAGCGCGTTGGGATCGGCCGGCGGAGGTGGCGGAGCGTTGGAATCGGCCGGGGGCGGCGGCGCGTCGGGCGGCGGCGGGCCCTCCAAGAAGGTGTTGCCTGACGGCGGTGGTGGCGGGGGCGGCGTGGTCGGATCGGCGTTCGCCACCGGCAGCGTCAGTGCCACCGCAGTGGCGCCGGTCAGCGCCGCTATCGCCAGCGTCGTCGAGAGGCCCTTGCGGTAGTCAGGAGTCGCGTCCGGCTGATGCATGTGGAAGAAACTACCGTGTTACGGCCGTGACGCAAGTGTGAGTTGCTCAAAAAGTGCTCAGCTGGGAGATTGCTGTAGATGAAATAGTCACTGGGAGTGGCCATTCGGCCGATTGCTAGCATGACAAGGCCCCCGCGCGTCGCGCGGGGTGATCGAACCCATTCGCACCCCCGCGGTTTGTGTTCGATTCAGACCATTGATCGCACAGGCGAACCGCACCGTTACGGGCTCAGATGGATGGTGACCTCCTGGGCCTTCACCGAGAAGTAAACGCGATCGCCGGGCGCCAGCCGCAACTCGGTCGCGGATTCGGCGGTGATGTCGGCGGCGAGCCCCGGCGCCCCGTCGGGCTGTTCGTCGGCACGCACCCGGATCACGGGTCCACGGCTGTCGAGCTCGGCGACCGTCACCTCGACGCTGTTGCGGGGGCTGCCGTGCGGCTTGTCCCGGTACACGGCGACCGCCGCAGGGTTGAACAACGCCACTGCCGATTCACCGGCCACCACGTCGGGCGCCGGGCTGCCATGCCAGGTCGTCCCCCATTGTGTCGTCAGGACGCCATCGGCGTCCGCTGTGCCGCCGACCAGGTTAACCCCGGCGAACCGCGCGCCGAACCGGCTCCGAGGTGCTGCCAAAACCGTTGCAGCCGGACCGGATTCGACGATTCTGCCGGCCTCGAGCACGAGCACCCGGTCGGCCAGAGTCAGCACATCGAGGAGATCGTGGGTGATCATCACCGCTGACCGGCCGTCGCGGGCCAGCACGCGACGCAGCACCTTGCGCATCGCGGTGGCCGCGGCGACGTCCAACCCGGCCAGCGGCTCGTCGAGCAGCAACACGTCGGGCTCCGCGGCGAGCGCGCGGGCCAACGCCACCCGCTGAGCCTGCCCGCCGGACAACCGCCGCGGCATCCGGTCGGCGAGCTCGGCCGCATCGACCTCCGCGAGCCAATGTGCCGCCGCCGCACGGGAACTGCGCGGGGCGAACGCCACGTTGCGTGTGACGTTCAGATGTGGAAACAACAATGGGTCCTGTAGCAGCAGACCGACGCGACGATCGTGGGTGGCGACGTGAATGCCCGCCGCGGTGTCGGTCAGCACGCGTTGTCCGACGCGCACTTCCCCGCGGTCCGGGCGCACCAGCCCCGCGACTACATGCAGCGCCGTCGTCTTGCCCGCCCCGTTGGGGCCCAATACCGCCAGTACTTCGCCGGCAGCGACGTCGAATTCGAGGTCGACACGGCGACTTTCGACGACGGCCCGCAGCTGTACTCCGGTCATGGCGCGCTACCAGGCATTGGCGCCCCGCAACCGGCGGCTGCCCAGTCCGACGACGACGACCGCGGCCACCGCGACGAGAAGCAGGGACAACGCGACCGCCGCGTCGGCGTCGCTCTCGCGCTGCAGGTAGATCTCCAACGGCAGTGTTCGGGTGACGCCCTCACGGGAGCCGGCGAAGGTCAGCGTCGCGCCGAACTCGCCAAGCGATCGGGCGAACGCCAGCACCGCCCCGGAGATCAGGCCCGGCGCCAGCAGCGGCAACGACACCCGCCACCACACCGTCGTCGGCCGCGCACCAAGCGTCGCGGCCACCACCTCGTAGTCGGCGCCTGCCGTGCGCGCGGCGCCTTCCAGCGCGATGACCAGGAACGGCAGCGAAACGAACGTCTGGGCCAGCACCACGGCCGTCGTCGTAAACGCGATCTGGATGCCCGCGGCGTTGAGGTATTCCCCGATCAGCCCGAGCCTGCCGAACGCATACAGCAGCGCGATGCCCCCGACCACCGGCGGCAGCACCAGCGGCAGCAGAATCAGCGGCCGGGCCATGCGCACCAACCGGGCGTCGCTGCGAGCGAGCACCAGCGCCATCGGCACGCCGAGCAGCAGGCACAGCGCGGTGCTCGCGGCCGCGGTCTTCAGGCTCAGCACGAGCGCTGTCGTCGACGACTGGCTGGTGATCAGCGACCAGAAGTGCGGCCAATCCACCTTCGCGGCGACCGCGATCAGCGGTAGGACGACGAAAAGCGCCCCGATCGCCGCGGGGACATAAATCCAGCGGGGCAGCACAGATCACGACCCTATGGCACGTTGATCGAACTGTTGTCGTGTCGCATGCGTGCCGAGTTTCACCGCCTAGCTACTGTCCAGTAACATGATGCGCACTCGCTGGGGTTCAGCGGTGAACGAAGGCAGGAGGTCCTTGTGATGGAGGTGCTCGTCACCGGCGGCGATACGGATCTGGGACGCACGGTTGCGGAGGGCTTCCGCGACGCAGGCCACCGAGTCGTGATCGCAGGCGCGCGCCGCGACGACCTCGAGGTCGC
>JBKOYU010000477.1:0-3904 GCA_046725575.1 Actinomycetota bacterium
GCCGTTGCGCGGGTCGTAGGCGTGGTTGTATGTCAGCTTGTCGGGGTGTTGCCGGGTCAGCGCGAATGCCTCTTCGGTTTGCCCGAAACCGTTGACGTAGAAGTCACTCAGCAGGGTGGCCTGGAAGATCGCGTGGTCGACATGGCCCTCGGTGAACAGGTCGCGCATCAGCCGCTCACCGCCGTAGTAGGTGTAGGTGTCGTAGTCCCACACCACGTCCTCGGGGCTGAGGTTGCGGTGATAGTCGTAGAAGCAGTCGATGAACTGCTTGCCGTGGATATTGCGGTGATTGGACGCGCGGCCATCCCAGATGTGGACGTGGCCGTCGACGATGAAGTACGCGTTGCCGTCTTTGTTGTACATCGAAAATCCTTGCTAGTCGGTCTACTTCGCGGTGAGGTCGAAGCCGATGTACTCGGCGGCGTCCTCGGGGTTTGCGAAGAGCAGGGTGCGGTCGTCGAGATGCACCATCCGCCCGTAATGTGTGGAGCTGATCTCTTCGAAGATCGAACCGTCGAACTCCTCGCCGAGCGCCTCGGTGAGTTCGGCGTAGTCGAAGTCGAGAACTCGCTGACCGTCGACGCGGATCATCGACGGGTATTCGGTGAGCTCCACACCGTCCTTGCCGCCCATCACGTCGGCGACGACACGCCCGATCGGGGTGTTCATCAACGTCACGCCGCACATGTTGGAGACTTCGGTGGCTGATCCGAACTGCATGGTCACTTGTCATCCTCCTTGGTGGTTGCCTCTGGGACGCTGAGGTCGATCGACTCGAGCAGGGCCGCGAACTGGCTCTCGACATGTCCGAGGCTGGTTGCGAACGTGACGACCTTTTCGGCGGGCTGCGACCACAGCGGCTGCAGCGCCTGCGCGGCGGCCAGACACCGTGGCACCCACGTGGACAGCCATGACGAGAACAGTTGCTTGTTCGATTCGCCGAACTGCTCGTCGCGGGCCAGAATCCGGAACAGGTTGCGGCTGTATGCCAAATCGCGGTCGTAGTCGTTCTCACCGGTGCCGACAATCGTCGGGGTGATGTAGTCGCCGTTGCGCGCCGCGATCTGCATGACCAGCTCGCTGCGGAACAGCTGGCCGACCAGCTGTTCGAACACGATGTTGGTCGCGAACAGCAACTCACACCAGTCGCCGACGGCGGTCAGGCGCTCGGTGACCTCGCGGGTGGGTTGCCACTCGGGAGCGCACTGCCAGACCTCCTTGTGCGCACTGCCGTCGAATCCCTTGGGAAGTCCCGCCGCCTCGGACAGGTCGAGATTGAACAACGCCAGGTCTTGAGCGAACCGCAGCTTGTGGGCGGCGTTCACAGCGACGGCGGTGTTGATCATGTTCGTCGGGCCTGACCGCTGAA
Source organism: Actinomycetota bacterium (assembly GCA_046725575.1). GTDB lineage: Bacteria > Actinomycetota > Actinomycetes > Mycobacteriales > Mycobacteriaceae > Mycobacterium. The sequence goes on from JBKOYU010000477.1 coordinate 1,370, forward strand.
TGGAGGTGAATACATGCAGTGCCAAGCCGTTCTCGACATGCATCCACGCACCGAGGTTGCGCTCGAGGAACTTCAGCCATGACGAGTTCCAGCCGTCGTAGGCACGGGCGCGCTTGGCGTTCTGCAGGCACAGCTCCACCTGGCGAACCACCGCCGCGTTGTTGCGGTAGATCGTCTGCTCCCATTCCTCGTTGGGGTCGAGGAAGGCGTGCCAGTTCGACGATTTGGCGACGGTCCAGTCCTGCGGGTAGCCGCCGGGCCCGTCTCCGAAGGCGTAGATCCAGCCCTGCGAAAGATGGCGTTCCGGATCGGGCTGCACGTCGATCGTGACGTCCTCGTACATTGTCGAGCGCAGCTTCGCAGGCTTGTAGTAGGTGAACTTGCGACTCTTGGAACTCGGGAATTCCAGCGCGCCCGCCTCCGAGTCGGTGAACTCGATCTTGGGAAAGCTGCGCTGCTTTGCGGGTGCAGACATTGGTTTCCTTCCTGTTTTCCTCTGGGCTGTAGGAGATTTGAAGTCAGTCGAAGATGGGGCTGGTGAACTTGTCGTAGAAGATTTGGTCCTTTGGCACGGCATGGGTTTGCAGCAGGTCCAAAGCGGCGTCCACCATCGGCGGTGGTCCACACATGTAGACCTCCGTTTTGCCGATCTCGCCCTCGTGGCGCGCGACCACGTCGGTCACGTTGCCCTCCTCGACGGTCAGCGTGTCGGGAAGCACGCCTTCCGTCGACTCGGATAGGCATGCGGTGAAGGCGAAATCGACTAGACCTCTGCCGATTTCGGCGATCTCATCCACAAAGAACAGATCCGAGGGGGTACGGGCGCCGTAGTAGAAGCGAACTGGGCGCCGGCTGCCCGTCTCGCTCATGTGCCGCAGAATCGACAGGATCGGCGCCATTCCTGCGCCGCCGGCGACGCAGACCACCGGCAGGACGTGCCCCTCCTTCAAGGTGGACGTGCCATACGGCCCGGTGAGCGACAGCTCGTCGCCAACGGTGATGCCGCCGTCGAGCAACCCGGAAAACTTGCCGCCCGGGTACTTCTTGATGAGGAACTCGATCCGGCCCGGCGTGGACGGCGTGGTCGCCATCGAGAACGACCGGTGCTCGTCACTGCCGGGGATGTGGATGTCGGCGTACTGGCCGGGCTTGAACGCGAAGGCGGCCGGTTCCACCGTCTCCAGTTGAAGGGACACGATGTCCTTGGTCACCGGCTTAACCGCGGTCACGCGGGTGCGGACGTCCTGGATGGGCACGCCGCCGAGCAGTTCGTCCTCGTCGAAATTCAGCAGTTCAATCGTGCAGTCGCTGAACGCATGTGAGCGGCACAGCAGCACATAGCCCTCGTCGACCTCGGCGTCGTTGCAGGCGAAGGTCGAGTAGTTGTCCATCTGGATGTCGCCGTCGAGCACGTAAGACTTGCAAGCCGAGCACCGGCCTTCGCGACAGCCGTGCATCAGGTGGATGCCCTGCCGGAAGGCGGCATCGAGGATGTTCTCCTCCTCGCCGACCTCCATCTCGATGTCGACGGGCTCGAAGGTGATGCGGTGCGTGTCGGCCACGGAATTCTCCTCGGGCAGTCAGGGTTTGCGTTGGTGTCCGGTGGGCGGCGCCGAAGGGGTGGGGAGGGGCGCCACCCACCGGTGCGCGTCAGGCGGGGACGGCGCCTGCGCGGTACGCCGCGACGTGGGCCTCGCGCTCCGCGTCGGACATCTCGTTGAGCAGCACGTTGGGGCTGTTGAACGTGTTGCCGCGGACGTCGTCGAGGGTCCACATCTTCTTCGGGTCGAGGTCGAGATGCGGCTGCGGGATCAGCGTCTTGCCGTCGTCGCGCACATAACCCAGGTCAGAGACGATCTCGGCAAGGTCCTTGCCATGGTGCAGCGTCTCCCATTCCCGGAATCCGGTGAGGCGGCCCATGTTTGGCGTCGGCCTGCCCTCGTACTCACCGCGGAACGCGACCGCGTCGGTCCAGTGGCAGGTTTCCGAGCAGTATGTCCGCCACTGGCCGTCAACCTTGTCGACGACCATGTCCTCGCGGATCAGCGCAGGCACCATGCACGTCCAGCATCGGTGCGGGTACTGGTACCCGACCTCTTCGAACGCGATGGGCTTGTTGCGCCCCGGGTACGCCAACCGGTTGTAGTCCTCCCACCACCGGCCGAACTTGTTGTACCAGCCCGGGTATTTCTCCTCGAACCACTCAAAGTCCTTGTCGGTCATGGCGTCAATGCGCCAGTAGTTGACCGGCCAGCCGGTGGCGAAGAACCGCGCGACCTCGTGGACATAGTGCTTGTCGACGATGCGCTTCCAGGCCTCCTCCACGAGGTCATGTGGGATCGTCAAGCCGTACTTCTCGAGCGGCAGAAGGTAACTGCGGTAGTAGTCGTCGTAGATCCAGCGGCGCCACATCTCGGCATAGCTCTCCCGGTCTTTGCGCCGGTCTTTCGTGCCGTACTCGATGAATGTGCCGATCGCAGCGTCCACCACGCAGTGGTTGTTCCACCAGGCGTAGCGCAGGTCGCGTTCCAGCAG
>JBKOYU010001016.1:0-3629 GCA_046725575.1 Actinomycetota bacterium
GTCAACACGCTGTTCGGCATCCCCGACCCGAACTTCGTGCACATGTTCGCCGAAGCCGACGCGCGCGGGTGGTCGGTGGTAGCGCCGCACCACGAATTGAGCGCCGGATTCATGGCCGAGGCCGTCTCGCGCATGACCGGCGGGCCGGGCCTGTGCATCGGCACCCTCGGACCGGGTATGGCCAACATCGCCGGAGCGATGATGTGCGCCAAGGTGGAGAACTCGCCGGTCATCTTCATCGGCGGCCAGCGGGCACGGATCACCGAACGCCGGGTCCGTCGCGGTCGCATCCAGTTCGTCCGCCAGGAGCCACTTTTCGCGCCGTCGGTCAAGTACAGCGCGTCGATCGAATATGCCGACCAGACTGACGAGATCGTCCGCGAGGCGATCCGGCGGGCGATGTCCGGCACCCCGGGCCCGTCCTACATCGAGTACCCGGCACACGTGCTGCTGGAGGAGCTCGATGTTCCGGATCCGCTGCCGCCTAGTCGGTACCGGTTGGTCAATCAGAGCGCGGGCGCTCGTCGAGGCACTCCGAGAAAGTCCGCGCCAGCCGTCTCCCGATCTGGACGTGCTGGTCAAGAAGGACGCCGAGGAGTTGGCCCAGCTCGCCGAGAACGCCCCCACGGGCAGAACCCCGGTTCACCCCGCCCGCTTCGTCGTCGAAGCCACGAAGGCGTTCCCCAAGGACGGCATCTTGGTGCGTGATGGCGGGGCCACCGTCATCTTCCAGTGGACCTACTCGCAGGCCACGCCGCGCGACGTGATCTGGAATCAGAACTTCGGCCACCTCGGCACCGGGCTGCCCTACGCGGTCGGTGCCTCGGTCGCCGAGGGCGGCACGCGCCCGGTCATGTTGCTCACCAGCGACTCCGCGTTCCTGTTCCACATCGCCGAACTCGAGACCGCCGTGCGTCAAAACCTGCCGTTGGTCTGTGTGGTCGGCGTCGACCACCAGTGGGGCCTCGAGGTCGGCGTCTACAAGCGAACGTTCGAACAGCCGTCGCCGCAGCCCGGCGTGCACTGGAGCAAGGACGTGCGGTTCGACAAGATCGCCGAGGGATTCGGTTGCCACGGTGAATACGTCGAAAAGGAAGACGAGATCGGCCCGGCCATCGAGCGGGCCTATGCCAGCGGCAAGACCGCCGTCGTGCACGTCTGCATCGATCCGAAGGCCAATTCGGAGGAGATGCCGAAATATGACGAATTCAGAACCTGGTACGCCGAGGGCACTCAGTAAGGAAGGGTTGTAGTCATGCGCGAATATCTCAAGTTCTACATCGACGGCCAGTGGGTCGACCCGGTCGAGCCGAAGTCCCTGGACGTCGACAATCCGACCACCGAGCAGGTCTCCGGCAAGATCGCGCTCGGCGCGGCGGCCGATGTCGACAGGGCCGTGAAGGCAGCGCGTAAGGCGTTCGCCACCTGGTCGCAGACCAGCCGGGAGGAGCGCCTGGACGTGCTGCAGGCTATCCTCGCGGAGTACCGGAAGAGGGCCTCCGACCTCGCCGACGCGGTGAGCGAGGAGATGGGCGCCCCGGCGTCGTTGGCCGCCGGTCCCCAGGTCAACCTCGGCCTCGGCCATCTGGCAACGGCGATCGACGTGCTCAAGAACTACGAGTTCGAGGAGCAGCACGGCTCCACGCTCGTGGTGAAGGAGCCGATCGGCGTCTGCGGGCTCATCACCCCGTGGAACTGGCCGATCAACCAGATCGCCTGCAAGGTTTACCCGGCGCTGGCGACCGGCTGCACAATGGTGCTCAAGCCGTCGGAGGTGGCACCCTACTCCGCCCAGATCTTCACCGAGATCATCGACGCCGCAGGCGTTCCGGCCGGTGTGTACAACCTCGTCTACGGTGACGGCCCGGGTGTGGGCGTCGCGCTGTCGAGCCATCCCGACGTCGACATGGTCTCGTTCACCGGCTCGACCCGGGCAGGCGTCGACGTCGCCCGCAACGCCGCTCCGACGGTGAAGCGGGTGACGCAGGAACTCGGCGGCAAGAGTCCCAACATCGTGCTGGACGACGAGGACTTCGCAAAGAGCGTGGTTGCAGGCGTCTCGGTGATGATGATGAACAGCGGACAGAGCTGTAACGCGCCGTCGCGCATGCTTGTGCCGAACTCGCGGATGGACGAGGCCATTGCGGTCGCCCGGGAGACCGCAGGAGCGGTCAAGGTTGGCGACCCGAACGACAAGTCCGCGATTGGGCCGGTCGCGTCCAAGGCGCAGTTCGACAAGATCCAGGGACTGATCCAGAAGGGCATCGACGAGGGTGCCACGGTTGTCATCGGCGGCGCCGGTCGTCCTGACGGCTTGGACGCCGGCTACTACGTCAAGCCCACGGTCTTCGCGCATGTGACCAACGACATGACAATCGCGCGTGAGGAGATCTTCGGGCCGGTGCTCTGCATCCTCGGCTACGACGACCTCGATCAGGCGCTCGAGATTGCCAACGACACGGAATACGGCTTGGCGGGGTACGTTTCGGCCGCCGATATCGACAAGGCGCGCGCGGTTGCCCGCCGGATCCGTGCCGGGTCGGTGGCGATCAACCATGCCTTCGACATGAACGCGCCGTTCGGCGGCTACAAGCGCAGCGGCAACGGGCGCGAGTGGAGCGAGTTCGGGTTCCACGAGTATCTGGAAGTGAAGGCGGCTCTGGGCTACGCGCCGGAGGCGACGGCCGGCTAGCGTGGAATGGACGGCAGCACAGCGGAATTGGCGGCGGTACTCGACCGCGAGATGATCCGCGATTGTATCGCGCGCCTCGCTCGCGGCGAGGACCGGCGTGACGCAGGGCTCATCGGCGGGTGTTTCTGGCCGGACGCGACGGTCGATCTCGGGATATTTGCCGGGTCCTTCGATGAGTATCTCGCCTGGGTGGTGCCCGGTTCGCCGGCGATACCGGTGACCCAGCATGTGTTGGGGCAGACCGTGATTGAGTGTCGCGGTGACACTGCCCTCGCCGAAACTCTCGTGACGGCCTACCACCGGCTGGTCGCAGACGGCGGGGACCGCGACACCGTCATCGGCGGGCGCTATCTCGACCGGATGGACAAGCGTGGGCCCCGTTGGCGAATCGGTCAACGCACGATGCTCTACGACTGGTATCAGGACTTCGGCCAATCGATCGACTGGTCCCAGGGCCTGATGGGTATGCCGTTCCGCGCAGAGCACTACGCAGGCAGGGCGGTCGGCGACTACAGCGAGAAGTTTTTCGGCGCGGACTCGAAATGACCTCGCTCTCAGGGAAAGTCGAAGTCGTCACCGGTGCTAGCCGAGGCATCGGCAAGGGTATCGCGGTCGCTCTCGCCACTGAAGGCGCGACCGTAAATGTCACCGGCCGGACCGTCACGCCGGGTTCGTCTTCGCTGCCCGGCACTATGGGCGAAACCGCTGCTGAAGTCGACCGCCGCGGCGGCATCGGCGTGCCCGTGCAGGTCGACCACGCCGATGACGACCAGGTCGCGGCGTTGTTCGAGCAGGTCGAGCGCGACCAGGGGCGGCTCGACGTCCTGGTCAACAACGCGATCGCCCTTCCTGAGGACCTGACCGAACCCGGGTCGTTCTGGGAGAAGCCGCTAAGCCTTTGGGACATGGTCGATGTCGGCGTCCGCTCGAACTATGT
>JBKOYU010000247.1:0-3440 GCA_046725575.1 Actinomycetota bacterium
CAGCAAGCTCGTCTCGATGTCTGCCACGTACCGTAAGGACGGCTGGTACCCGTCGGTGTTCGAGTCCATCGGCGGCCTCAACGCCGACACCTTTGCCGGTACGCCCGTCGAGAAGGCGTTCAAGGAGCACACACCGGACGCCAACGCGTTCGACGACTACCTGGCGAAGATGAAGGTCTTGAACATCAATGACCAGAACATCACCGACGAGCAGATGCGGTCGATCTCGGCGAAGACGATGGTCATCGTCGGCGATGCGGATGGCGTGAAGCTCGAACATGCGTTTGCGATGTTCAAGCTACGCGGTGGCGGCGATCAGGAAGCGGCAGCGACGGGAATCCTGCACAGGGTTCCGGCGGCGCGCCTGGTGATTCTGCCTGCGACGTCGCACATTGGAATCGCCGGGGAGACAGCGGTACTGGTGCCGATGGTGAGCGCATTTCTCGATGATGTGCCGCCGACGACGCCGGAACCTTCTAGACGCTAGGAGTCTGCCAACCACGCCAACATTCGGCCCCGCAACCAGCAGCGGCCAACGGCCTCGGCGTGCAGAGCCGATCGGTTGAACACCGCCACGCCGATGATGCTGTGGCCAGAGGCACGGCGATCTCCGAGTGTCGGAATCGTCGGCGCCACTCCGACTCCCTCCACTGACACGCACGCCACCGCCCTGCCGGCCGCCGCGTCGTGGAGGCGGTGCAGGAAGCGCAGGCGGGTCTCGGCCGTCGCCGCCAACGCGTCGACAGCTCCGCGCCCGACGCCGAAGCCGGCCATTTCCCGGCATCCCTGTTGTACTCAGCAGCAAAGCTGTACTACAGCGAGGACGCGACGCAGGCTGAGGTCGCAGCGCAGCTGGGCACCAGCCGGGCAACTGTCAGTCGGCTGCTGGCGGAGGCCAAGCGGCGAGGCATCGTCCGCATCGAAGTGGTGCCGCCGGCCGAAGTCGCATCCGGCGACGTCGCCGACCGGCTAACCCGCGCTTGCACTGACGAAGGTGTATCTCAGCCACCCATTGTCGAACCCCGGACCCGGTCGGTCAATCCTCGACGTGATGGGGGGTGCTCTTGCGCCCGCTGTCGGCCGCGCACTGTCGGCGGCCGGGTTGCTGCCCGGCGACGTGCTTCTGGTGTCGTCTGGCCGCACCATCTACGAGGTCGCGCAGTATGAATTGGTCTCGTTGCCCGGCGTCCTCGTCGCACCCACGGTTGGTGGCAACGACCAGCCCGAGGAGTGGTATCAGACGAACGAGATCACCCGGTTGGTAGCCAATCGGATCGGCGGCCGCCCGAACTATCTGTTCGCTCCAGCGCTGCCGGGACCCGAACTGTATCCGTCCCTGATCAACGACCCGAGCATTCAGAGGGTGCTTCAGCTGTGGCCGCGGGCACGGTGCGCACTCATGGGCGTCGGCGCGCCGCCACTGATGCGTTCCGACATTCCGTCGTTCGTGCCGACAGCGTCGGACTCGTTGCGAGACTCCGTCGGTGACGTCTGCTCGCGCTTCTTCGACCGCGCAGGCGACGGCATCGATTTCGAGGGCAGCGACCGTCTGATTGCAGTCGAGCTCGAGACTCTGCGGCACGTGCCCGTCACCATCGCGGTAGCCGTCGGCCACGAGAAGATCGACTCGCTCGTCGCCGGTGCCAAGGGCGGTTATTTCAACCAATTGGTGACCGATCCGGCCACCGCCGCGGCGATCCTCGAAAGCATTGAGGCGGCATGACGACGCTTGAAGAATCCCGCTACGCCGGCGCCCTTCGGCTGGATGGCAAACGGGCACTCATCACCGGAGCCACCAAGGGCATCGGCGCAGACATCGCACGGGCCTTCGCATCCGCGGGCGCGAGCCTGGTGCTCAGCGGGCGTGACGAGACCGAGCTCAGCACGATGCGCGTTGCGCTGGCGGATGAGTATGGCTCCGAGATCCACATCGCCGCTGTTGATCTCGCGCAGCCAGACGGTCCGTCCGACCTTGCCATGCACGCCGGCGAGGCGTTCGGCGGACTGGATGTCCTGGTCAACAACGCGGGCATCTCGCATCCTCAGCGGGTGGTCGACACCGATCCCGCCTTGTTCGACGCGGCCATCGCGGTGAACCTGCGCGCGCCCGCGCTGCTGGCCTCGGCCGTGGGAGCCGCGATGGTCGCGCAGGGCACCGGCGGGTCGATCATCACCGTCGCGTCGGCGGCGGCACTGGCCCCGTTGCCCGACCATTACGCGTACTGCGCGTCCAAGGCGGGCCTGGTGATGGCGACCAAGGTGCTGGCCAGAGAGCTTGGGCCGCACCGCATCCGCGCGAACTCGGTATGCCCGACTGTGGTGCTCACCGAGATGGGCCAACGCGTGTGGGGGGAACCGGCCAAGGCCGCGCCGATGATTGCGCGAATTCCACTCGGCCGCTTTGCCGTTCCCCGCGAGGTTTCCGACACTGTGGTGTGGCTGGCCTCCGATGCCGCGAGCATGATCAACGGCGTCGACATTCCTGTCGACGGCGGCTACACGATGGGTTGATCTCGGCTTGCGGCCAGGCGGTGCACCTGGCTCTTGGTGGCGGGATACAACTCCAGCCATGTCGCGTACAGATCGTCGTAGAGGTCGCGGTTGCGTGGATTGGGTTTGATCTCGCGGGCGATCTTTGCCCAGTCGGTATTCGGCGGGACTAGCCCGACACCGATCGCAGCCAGGAGGGCGTCGCCGTAGCTGGCGCCGATCGCCTGTTCAGGCACCAACTGTTGGCGCCCGGTGATGTCGCTGAGCGTCTGCGCCCAGATCGGACTGCGCAGACCACCGCCGACAGCGACGGTCCGCAAGCCGGTGTGGGCGTCATCGAAGCGTTCGAGGATCTGGCGGATACCAAACGAAATGCCTTCGTAGGCAGCGCGAAACAGGTGCCCACGGCCGTGGCGCAGCGTGAGCCCGGCGACAACACCGCGGGCTTGCGGATCGAACACCGGCGTCCTCTCCCCTGCCAGGTAGGGCAATATCAGCAGTCCTTCACAGCCCGGCGGCACCGACTGCGCCTCGGCCATCAGGTCCTCGAACGACGCGCCACCGGTGACGCTTTGCAGCCAGCCGATCAGGCTTCCGGCCGTGGAAGTGCCTGCGGCCAATGCGAGGCTCTGATGGTCGACGCCCGTAGTGGTCCACAACGTTGGGTCGCGTACCAACCGGCTGCCCGCTCGAACACCTGCGGCTCGTGCCTACGCACCCACTCCAGCTTCGGACCGACGGCTTGGCTCGACAACAACGTTCCGGCACGGTCAAGGATGTTCTGCTCGCCGAATTCAGCCGTGAGCGACGCGATTTCGTCGATCGCGCGAGTGTCGACACCGTAGAGGATGGCGGGGCGTAACGGGGTGAAGTCTTCATCGCACAACACCAGGCACGGACCGACGCCACTGACACACATGCCAGCCAGCGCGGCGCCGCTGGGCTTCTGC